>JBARPX010000153.1:0-4983 GCA_049643405.1 Candidatus Zixiibacteriota bacterium | reverse complement strand
TGAGGTCCATGCAGATGCGAGACGGCGCCTTTGCCTACTGGCCGGGAGGGAACTACGAATCTGAATGGGGCAGCATATACGCCACCCACTTTTTGGTGGAGGCTCAGAAGGCCGGCTACCAGGTGCCGGATCGGGTCACCAACAAGGCAGCCCGGCGCTTGAAGAAAACGGTGAAGCAAAAGCTGGAGAGCCAAACCCGCGGATATCAACTGGAGAGGCAGGCCTACGCCGCATACGTGCTGGCCCTTATGGGAAAACCCGACAAGAGCGGCATGAACTACATCCGGCAGGCCGAATTGAAGCAGATGTCCACCTGGGCACAGACGCTCTTAGCCGGCGCCTTCGCCCTGTCCGGGGACCTCAATACCGCCATGTCCATGATGACCTTTGAAATAATGCCGAGTCAATCCCCCAGGGAAACCGGCGGGAATTTCAATTCCTCCATCAGGGAAAACGCCATCCTGCTCGACGTTCTGAATGAGATCGATCCCGAGCATCCTTCAATTCCACTGCTGGTCGAGGCAATTGCCGATC
Organism: Candidatus Zixiibacteriota bacterium; assembly: GCA_049643405.1. Classification (GTDB taxonomy): domain Bacteria; phylum Zixibacteria; class MSB-5A5; order MSB-5A5; family SM1-73; genus SM23-73-3. The sequence continues at coordinate 4,449 of JBARPX010000153.1, read as the reverse complement.
GATTGAAAAGGCACACCCATTATACCACCCAGGGGAGCGCCTTTGGATTCATGGCCTTGGGCAAGAGCTTAAGAGCCAGCAAGACCGCAGATTACCAGGGGGAAGTGTGGTGGGACGGTGACCTCCTTGCCTCCTTCGGGGTGACCGATACGGTGCTCCGACAAAAAGGTGGTGAGGGCAAGAAGATCAGAATCGCCATCGAAGGAGAGGGTCCCTGCTACTTCTACTGGTATTTCAGCGGCATAAGAAAAGGGGCTCGCTTCGAGGAATATGACAGGGGTCTTGAGGTCAGCAGGGCCTATCTGGATAGATGGGGTTATCCCATTGATTACGACAATATCACCCAGGGAGACATCGTGGTGGCCAGAATCACCATGACCGCAACGGCGGACAACTTAGACAACGTCATCATAACCGACATGCTCCCTGCCGGTCTGGAGATAGAGAACCCCAGGCTTGGCTCCCGAAACGTGATCAAGTGGATAGGTGAGAAGACCATAGTACCCGATTACATGGATATAAGGGACGATCGGTTGAACGTCTATTTGAACCTGCGCAAGGGAAAGACGGTGCAGTTCTGCTATACGCTAAGGGCGGTCACCATGGGCAGGTTCGTGCTGCCTCCGGTAAAGGGTGAGGCCATGTATGACCCGCTCAAATCCTCCGTTGCCAACAGCGGAATGATAAGAGTTGTGTCCGGACGATGAAAAGAAAGATACTCTTTATTCTAACAGTCATCCCCTTGGGGTTTCTCTTACTCGTGGCGCTCTTCCCCTTGGATCGGGAGAGACTCAATAAGCCCACATCCCAGGCAGTCTATGACATGCAAGGTCAGCTACTCCGCGCGTTCCTCTCTCCGGACGATAAGTGGCGGATGCCCTGTCGCTTAGACGAGGTCTCTCCCTATCTAAAGGAAGCCCTCATCACCGTCGAGGATCGATTCTTCTATTATCATCCCGGGATAAATCCCTGGTCACTTGTTCGTGCCGTCTATCTCAACATAAAGCACAGGAAAATCCTGTCCGGCGGCTCCACCATCACCATGCAGGTGGCCAGGATGATGGAACACCGGGAACGTACCCTGCTATCCAAGACGGTGGAGATGATTCGTGCATTGAAGCTGGAGTTGTGTTATTCCAAGGACGAGATACTGGAATTTTACTTCAATATGGCTCCTTACGGTGGCAACGTCGAAGGGGTCGAGGCTGCCTGCTATTTTTACTTTCGGAAAAGCCCGGCACAGATCAGCCTGGGCCAGGCAGCGCTCCTGGTTGCAATCCCCAATTCTCCCGAACGGTTGAACCCTCAAAAGTATCCCAAAAGGGTCAGGGAAAAAAGAGATAAGGTGCTCAAGTATCTTCTGCAAAGAGACGTGATCGCGGATGAGGAGTATCTCAGGGCGGTTGAGGAAGAGATCGCCATTGAGAATCCTTCCATGCCTTTTGCTGCGGCCCATTTCACCGACCTCATGCATGGGCGACATCCCAACCAGGTACGACTCCATAGCACGCTGGATCGAGAGATTCAAGGAAAATGCGAGGATATCTTAAGAGAACACTTAAGCAAATGGGGCAACCGGGGGATCACTAACGGTGCCGTGGTCGTGTTGGAGAACAAAACCAATAGTCTTCGTGCACTTGTCGGTTCCTATGACTTCTTCGACGATGCCAACAGCGGCCAGGTTAACGGCGCCACCTCCCCGCGCTCACCCGGGTCGACCCTTAAACCTCTTTTGTACGCCTACGGGATAGACCGGGGACTAATAACGCCTTCTGCCATGCTCTATGACGTGCCGGTGAATTATGCCGGATACGTCGCCGAGAACTATGATGGCAAATACCACGGGGTAGTGACCGTCAGGGAGGCCCTGGTCAGATCGCTCAACGTTCCAGCGGCACTTCTCTTGGCGGAGGTCGGCGTCTGGGACTTTATATCTTTTTTGCGGCAGGGGGGCATCTCAACCATAGAACCGAAGAAGACCAGCTACGGATTGTCGTTGATCCTGGGCGGCTGCGAGGTGAGGCTGGTCGAACTGGCCAATTTCTACTCCACCCTGGCCAACGGCGGCAGGTTCAGACAGATCAGGTATCTGGCAAACCAGCCGGTGGAGGAGGGAAGAGAGATCCTCTCTGAGGGCGCGTCATACATCGTAACCGAGCTTCTGACCGAGGTGGTTAGACCCGATCTGCCCGCCTACTGGGAATTCAGCCTGCACAGGCCAAAGGTCGCCTGGAAAACCGGAACGTCTTACGGACACCGGGATGCCTGGAGTATCGGCTATACCAGGGGATTCACCGTCGGCGTCTGGACGGGCAATTTCAATGGTCAGGACGCCCGTGAACTGGTGGGCGCCCAGGTTGCGGCACCGATACTGTTCGACCTGCTTAACGCGATCTCCGGCAAGGAGGAGTGCAAATGGTTCACCCAGCCTTACTCGGTCTCAGCCAGAGAGGTCTGTGCCACGAGCGGGATGGTGCCCAACGAAAACTGTCAACATAAGGTTGCAGAATTCTATCTACCTGGCATATCGCCGAGTGGAAGGTGCAACATCCATCAGGCTCTTTATATTGATGACGAAACCGGGTACCGGCTCTGCATGTCCGATCTTGGGGCCAGACCCCACCAAAGGAAGGTATTCGAGATCTGGCCGCCCGAGGTTGCCACCTGGATGCAGCGTAACGGCTATCCGCTGGATGAGGTCCCTCCCCTCCTGCCGGTATCTCAAAGGATAATGACCGGCAAAGGGCCAATCATCCGTTCCCCGGACGCAACCTGCGAATACCGCCTGCGCCGGGGCGTCAGCCATGAATATCAGAAGATACTCTTGGATGCCTCGGTGGACAACTCGGTGAACAAGATCTTCTGGTTCCTGGATGGAGAGCTGATCTGGTCGGGCGAGCCGGAGGAAAAGGCCTTCATCTTTCCTGAGACCGGAGAGCATCTGTTAGTCTGCCAGGACGACTGCGGTCGAAGCACGTCGGTGAAACTCATCATCAGATGATCAACCCCAGTTGCCTCGGGGGGGCTTCGCCTCCCCCATCAATCGTTTGACGAAAGCTCGTAAGGACTGACTATCCTCCGTTAACGCCTCGTCACTCCTGCCTGCGGCGGGATTTTCAACCTTGCACCTCTCGCATCAAAGGAGAGGAAACCACTTCTCCTCTCCCCTCGGGGGAGAGGATTAAGGTGAGGGGGAAGAATACTCCGTCGCCCTCTCCTAAGGGAAGAGGAAAAATGAAACGTCATTGCGAGGCGCCCCCGCCTCTGGCGGGGGACGACGAAGCAATCCCTACCCTAGTGACAAGACAAGGAGATTGCTTCGCTTCGCTCGCAATGACCAACACGCCGCCTTTTTTTCACTCACACCAGACTTTGGTGTTTCGACTTCGCTCCGGCTGGATGTTTGCATCCGGCGGGAGCGCAGCCCTTGATGTAAGCAAAAAAGCCAGCACCTAACTTAAGTTAGGCGCTGGCTTGGTTCCAGTCGAGCTCCTGGCCTCATACAACTGGCTTTATTTCGCCCCTGTTCCCAATCTCGAAAACTCAGTATGGAGTTGTTTCCCAAACAAAACTTGACCTACTGATTGAATCACCGGATGCCAACGAAATGGTATCCATTCTATTTTTTCGACATTTTCCAGATTACCTTAATACCGGAGAAGGAGTCTTGAGGTGCCGTCGGCGTAACCACTCTCGCGCCAACCCTAAAGGATTCTCGACGCACCGGAATTCGGGGCACCTCTGTTAACCTATGTCGGCAAATACTGTAGAATTATTATGCAGCTTTAGGCGCTTTTGGAAAAATCAGGTATTCCCTGACAAGTCTCAGCGGGACATTGGAATCCCAACGGAATTAACTTCGCTTTTGGAGCAAGGCAACAGCCACGCTGAAATACGCCCGCTCCGGGCGATAAGGGGACACGAACATTCGATCCCGGGTTCCCTTAGATCGACGCATTCAGGTTCGGCAGTTGTGCTCAACCGGAATCTGCGTTGTCCGTATTAGACCGTATCTGGTCACGAAGGGCTGTAAGAAATGGTGGTCATCAGATGCGAAATAGATGCGTTTCTGATTTGAACTCTGGCTCCCCTCCTCGTAACTAGTCAGGATTCAATAGCGGGGGCAGGATTTGCGACAGTGCTGAGGCTATAAGCCGAAGCAAACCTGCGACCTCCCCCCCCGCCTATGGCGGGACGAGTTGTCAGCTTGAGAATTGGTGGTGTAGAAGTTACGTGTGGGGCAAGAAAAATTGCGGGGGCAGGATTTGCGACAGTGCTGAGGCTGTAAGCCGAAGTAAACCTGCGGCCGTCCCCCCTATGGTGGGACGAGTTGTCAGCTTGGGAATTGGTGGTGTAGAAGTTGCGTGTGGGGCAAGAAAAAATAGCGGGGGCAGGATTTGAACCTGCGACCTTCGGGTTATGAGCCCAAGACTACCCAAGATATCCCAT
>JBARPX010000152.1:0-14100 GCA_049643405.1 Candidatus Zixiibacteriota bacterium | reverse complement strand
GGTCGGAAACCTGTCCTGTCCTGAGCTTGTCGAAGGGAGGTTTCCAAATCGAATGCTGAACCAGTAACTTTGTACTAAATGGCAAAAGGCAAAAATCAGATAGAAAAACTGGCGAAGAATGTGAAACTGCTCATCCTGGACGTGGATGGGGTGCTCACCGACAACGGACTGTATCTGGATGACAAAGGAATTGAGTCAAAGAGATTCAACGTGGTCGACGGAATGGGAATCTGGCTGGCGCACAAGGCGGGGATAAAGGTGGCTTTGATCTCCGGACGCCCTTCCAAGGCAACACAATTTAGAGCTTCACAGTTGAGAATAAAACATGTATATTTAGGGCAACCAGATAAGATAAAGGCATACCGGAGGCTCAGAACGAATTTGAAAATAAAGGACGACCAAATCGCTTACATGGGGGACGATATTCTGGACGTTCCACTGTTAAAGCAAGTGGGTCTTCCTATCTGTGTAAGGAACGCAAATCCAAAAGTGAAGAGATTTGCCAAACTGGTGACCAAGGCCCAAGGTGGAGACGGGGCAGTTCGGGAGGTGGTGGAGATGCTATTGAGAGCGAGAGGAAAAGATCCGTTGGAGTGGGTGTCATGATAAGAAAGAACGCTAAAGAGGTGATCCGCAAAGAGGCAGAAGCTGTTGCTCGCCTGGAGAAGAAGATCGACGAGAACTTCGTCAAGGCGGTGGAATTGATCTTAAAATGCAAGGGCCGGGTCATAGTCACCGGAATAGGAAAATCGGGGATAATCGGCAAGAAGATAGCCGCCACCCTAACCTCGACCGGCACGGCCTCCTTCTTTCTGCATCCCACCGAGGGAATACACGGCGATTTGGGGATGGTGCAGAAAAACGACGTGGTCATCGCCATCACCAAGAGTGGGGGAACCGACGAGGTATATCAACTTATCCCGCTTTTTAAAAGACAGGGAGTTCCCATAATCACCTTTACCGGCAACCCCAACTCTCCGGTGGCAGAGAAGAGCGACCTGGTGATCGACGTCTCGGTGGATCAGGAGGCTTGCCCGCACAACCTCATCCCCACCTCCAGCACCACCGCTGCACTGGTGATGGGTGACGCCTTAGCCGTAGCGCTTTTAGAGGAAAGGCATTTCTCCTCGGAGGATTTCGCCCTGCTTCATCCGGGGGGTCATCTGGGCAGAAAGCTGCTGCTCAAGGTCTCCGACATAATGCACACCGGCGAGCAGATCCCGGTCGTCTCGGAGGAGACCGGTATGAAACAGGTGATACTGGAGATGACCTCCAAGAGGCTGGGGACCACCACCGTGGTAAACCAGAAGGGCAAGCTGGTGGGAGTCTTCACCGATGGGGATTTGAGGAGATTGGTGGAGCGAACGGACGAGATCTTCTCCCTTAGAGCCAAGCAGGTGATGAGCGAAAATCCGAAAACCATCGATGGAGAGGAACTGGCTGCAAAAGCGTTGAACTTGATGGAATCATTCTCCATAACCTCCCTGATCATTACCAACGGCAAGAGAGAGCCTGTTGGGATAGTGCATCTTCACGACATCCTCAAAGCCGGGGTGGTATGACGCTGCGCGCGGGATGACGAAAATGCCACCATGTCGAAATCGAGCACCAGACGGATAAGAAAAAGGATTAAGAACTGGTTTCTGTATAGACTGATCAGCTCCATTATCTCTCTTCTGAATTTCTTACCGAGAAACGTCGCCATCACTGTCGGGGGCATTGGGGGGCAGTTAGCATTTCTGGTAATTCGGGATGCAAGGAGGAGAACTCTATTCAACCTGAACATGGCTTTCGGCGAGAAGACTAATGAAAAGGAATTGACCAGGTTAGGTCGTAAGGTCTTCCAAAACCTGGGGAAGAACGTGGCGGATGCGGTGCGCCTGGGAAAGATGAGTTGGGAGGATGTGGAGAAGATAACCGAGATCGAAGGGCTGGAACATTTGGATGAAGCTTATCAATTGGGTAAAGGGGTCATCGGCCTCACCGGGCACATAGGCAATTTCGAGCTTATAGCGGCTTATTTTTCACTGAGAGGTTACAGGATGTCCGTGGTGGGACGAGAGCTTTACGATCCAAGGCTGGATCGACTGTTGCTGCGAAACAGGGAGAGCGTCGGTCTGGAAAACATCCCCTCTTCTGGCGGGGTCAAACCGATTATGAGAGCCCTGAAGGCCGGCAGATTTTTGGGAGTCCTGGCTGATCAGGATTCATCACGAGTGAGAGGGGTTTTTGTGAACTTCTTTAGCAGACCGGCGCGGACTCCGGCCGGTCCGGGTCTTCTGTCCTACAAGACCGGTTCCCCGATTATCCCCATGGCTATTCTGAGAAAAAGCCGGAATAGGTACAAGATCGTGGTCAAACCCCAGGTGGAGCTTGGTTTTTCCGGGGACAGAGAGAAGGACCTCATTGACGTTACCCAAAAATACACCAGGGTGCTGGAATCGATTATCAAAGAATACCCCGCTCAATGGCTATGGATGCATGACAGATGGAGAAGCAAGCCTGAGTAACATCCAAGTGTGTTCCCTACATTCATCACCGACTCCTCGTCCGTGACGTGGACATTATTGGTGACAGACCAGCGCATCCGTAACTGACGCCACGATTGTAGGTCGGATATATCCCGCCCTGCACAGCAGCATCCGGCAATTCGGTTATTTCTTCCTTTTCTTCATGAGAGGCATAACAATGCCGTAACTAAAGAACCAGCCGACCAATGCGTATGCCGCGAACCATAGATGAAGCCGCAAGTCAGTTGGATAGACAACGAAGAAATGTATAAGGAGAATCAGAGGTGTCCCACAGATTGCTGAAACCTTAACAAGTCCCAGTTTTTTGACTGTGGCTCTTAGATCGTCCAGGAACTCCCGGGTCCTGAAAACCAGGGAAGCCAAGGTATGGACTAAAACGAAATAGAGCACGTAGAGCATTCCCATTCCTGATCCGACGGTGAAGACTTCGTAGACATCTGCGGCAAAAGAGTCAAATCCCTGTCTATAGACGGCTATGCATGATAACACCAGGAGTACTAATGCGACACAGCTGAGGAAGATTATCCTTATTCTTCTTCCCGAATGATTGTCGCTGTTCTCGGGAGAAGAGTCACCGGGCTCCGCTGGTGAGTCATACGGCGATCCCACCATCATACACCTCACGACGATCAGGACAGTTGACCCGAACCTTCAGGTTCGGCTGGCGTTCTGCGGGTGGAGCTACTGCTCCACCCCTACACTTCCTATTCGCCCTCCAGAAGGATCTCTCTTAAGAACCTTACCGGAGGTGAACCATAACTCAAGAGCTTTTGGTTGAATTCCTTTTGCGAGAAGTCATCCCCTACCTTCTCACGGTAAGCTCTCTCCAAATCCATTATCTCCTGGAATCCCACAAAGTAGGTGGAGAGCTGGGTGGAGGTCAGGCTGGCGCGGACCCATTTTCCCTCCGCCTCGGACCTCTCCTGAAATCCCTCCTCCACCATCAGCCTCGTAGCCTCTTCTTTGGTCATGTCGCCGGTATGGATCTTAGCATCCAGGATGGCGTTGATGACCGCCCTGACGTACATCTTAAGCTGGGTCAGCTCCAGCCGGGGATCGTAGTTCATGCATCCGGCGTGCACCATCATTCTCTCGCTGTAAACGGCCCATCCCTCGATAAAGGGTCCGCTGCCGAAGATGGATCTGAGCAGGGAGGGAAACTGATTGTCATAATAACCTTGAACGTAATGTCCGGGCATGGCTTCGTGGATGGAGAGGTCCTTCAGCATGTAGTGGTTGTATTCCCGCAGGTAAGACTCCTCCTGTTCCTTGGTCCAATCATCCGGTATGGGAGAGACCCGGTAGAAGGATTTCTGATCCTTATCCAGAGGTCCAGGCGAGTCCAATCCGGCCACCGCCACCCCCCGGGAGAACTCGGGCGTCCAATCCACCTCCAGCGGATTTATCCCGGTTAGATCGACAAGATATTTCTCCCTTACGAATTCCTCCAGCTCCTTCAAATTCCGTCGGCAGACTGCCAGGAGCTCATCCTTCTTGGGATGATCTTTGGCGATCTCGCCTAAGACCTCTTTTATCATCACGTTCTGCAATTCTCTGCCTGTCTCTTTGAGTTGACGACCGGGAAACATCTTCTCATGTAAAGGCTGAGCCAGCTCAAACATGCGTTTCCGCACCGATACCAACTCCGCTTCCGCCCTCTTCACTATCTCATCCGGGGAGAGATCGGACTGCAGGGTTACTTTAAGTTTCTTCTCGAAGAGCTTCTTGCCCAGCCTGAATTCTCCGTTGGATCGGGGCAGGAGTTCCTCTTCTAAGAATGTCTGGTAATCCTCTAACGTTCCGATTCCTATCTTCATGGGATGATCCAGCGTGTCCTTCCAGCCGGGTAGCCGCTCCACCACCTTGGCCAAATCGTTCTTGATTAAGTTGATGTTTCCCCGGTTCTGCCTTATGGCGGTTCTGGTTTGAACCTCCGGCGGATTCTTAAGATTGCCCTTGGCTTGCCGCACCAGCGCCGGCAGACGCCTTAGCCGGTAAATGGCTGATGTCAGCCTCTGCCTTAAAGGAGCATATTCCCGGCTGATAAGAGAATTTATGGATCCTCCTATTAGATAGCTATACATCACCGGGCTCTTCTCAAAGGGTCTCAGCTCCTCGTAACGCAGAAGCTGAGCATTGATCTCATTCTCTAAGATCTTGAAATCAACTTTGTTGGTAGGGTTGAGTCTAAGGGTGTCGATGGACTTGATCCTCTCCGCAAAAAGCCTCAGTCGCAGAATCTCCGCCTGGACGGCCTCGGTGGAGTAATCGTCGATCAGATGGTCGTACCTGTGGTCTCCGATGTAGGTTGCCCACACCGGATGGGCCTCGTAGAAGCCTTCCAGAAACTCATCTACCAGTTGTTGGAACGTATGATCCTCCATCTCCTTCCTCTCACAGTTGAAAAATGGCAAGGAAACCAAACAACAAAGAACTAAGATTAGCATAAGTCTCTTCATGTTTGAAACCTCCTCTTTCTCAGATTCCGATGAGAGCTGCGCTCAGAAATCTCCACGGGCCTTGAGTATCACTTTTGGAAAAACGGTCTCCACTTCTCCTCTTTTGGCTTGGGCATCAGCAAACTGATTATGACTAGGCTGGATACTGATAAAAAGAGAGCCGGGTAAACCGTTGGAACGCCAAAAGGCTTTTTCAATAGCTCCCAGACTATGGTGGTCACCATTCCCGAGGCTATGGAGCAAACGCCGGCCAAAGGAGTCGCTCGCTTCCAGAAGAACGCGGCCAAGACCGCGGGAGTGACTCCCACGCCGTACATGGTGTAAGCATAAAGGGCCATCTCCAGGACGGTGGTGAAGAATCTCACCTGTACAAAGGCGACTATGCCCAGGGCGATCACCACTATCCGGGAGTAGAGCACCATCTTCTTTTGGGAAACGTTCGGGTTGATGAATCTCTGGTAAATATCCCGCATGATGTTGGTTGAGGGAACCAGGAGGAACGAATCGGCGGTGGATACGATCACGGCCACGATGGCAGCCAGCAGCACACAGCCGATCACCGGCGATAGTCCATGTCGCACCGAGTGGAGGATGACGGACTCGGGATTTATGCCTATGAATATGCTGCTCCCAATGATCGCCAGGATCACGATCAGGGTTTCCACGAAGATGGTTCCCGAGATCCAGCCTAACACCGACGCTTTTGCGGCCTTCTCGTCCTTTGCCGAGAAGAATCTCTGATACATGTTAGACTCGCCGAGTAAGAGAAGCATGGTGGGAAGAGAGTACCCTAATGCCTCCCAGATGGTCATGGTTCCCATGATCTGAAATCTATCCGGGGGAAGGTTGGCCACCACGTTTCCCCAACCCCCGGCCAGTTTCAAGAGGAAAGGAAAACCGATTATGAATCCCAAAAGCAGCACCACGCCGTTGACCACGTCGGTGTAAGCTACCGAGATCATTCCGGCTAAGGCGGTGTAAGCAATCACGAAAACGGCGGTCAGGATTATTCCCTGGTCGATGGGAATTCCGGCGACCATGTTCAGCACCATCCCGCCGGCTTTGAACTGGTAACTCACGATGGCGGTGTAGGCGATGATGGTGGTGATACTCCCCAGGATACGGGCAACTTTATTATATCTTATCTCCAAGAGGTCCGGTACGGTGAACTGGGCCAGTTTTCTGGCCCGCGCGGCCACGAAATAGAGAACGATGATCGCCACCCAAACGCCGGCGTCGAACCACAGGGCGGCGAAACCCTTCTCGTAGCTCAAGCCTGCGCCGGCGATGATGCTCCCCGATCCAATCCAGGTGGCCAAAAGTGTTCCCACCAGCACCGCAGCCGGGAGCCTCCGGCCAGCCACCATGAAGTCTGTCTGGGTCCTTACCCTACGAGAGCGGATAGCCCCCACGCCAATCAAGATTAACAGGTATATTAGAATAGCCCAAAAATAAACCATCTGCCGTTCGCTCCGCGGCGGATTTTATCATCCGCTGGTTCCATTACCCCGAGACAGATGTTATCATCTGTCTTACGTTCCGCTGGATGATAACATCCAGCGGGAGCAGGAAATGCAAAATATTGCTCCGCGGCGGATGTTATCATCCGCCGCTTCCTTCAAACTACCAATGTCCGCAGATCACTAATTCGCACGTACCTGTCTTCAACACCAGTCAGATAGAATCTAGCACTGGAGTATTCGTAATCCTCCGATCTTTCCACCTTAAGCAATCTTCTCCAATCTCCCCTCAAAGGATTAATATGGATATATTCTGCCTTCTGCAAAAGGAACTGAGGAGAGACAATATTCTTCAGGTCCGCTTCCCCTTGCCAGATTTTATAATCCTGCTTCTTGGTTCCCACCCAGAATTGGTTAAGCATTTCATGGTCTTCGCTTCTCATGGTGAGTAATATCTGCTGGGCGGTATACTTGTGCAAATCTCTGGATATCTGCTCAATCGTATGGTCTTTCAGCACCTTCAGTATGACATGAAGGTGATTAGGCATCAGGACGTACGAGTACAATCTGAACCAATCATTTTCCACACAGTATTTCAGGCTGCCCATGACGATGAGCGCGTATTTTGGAATGTGGAAGATCTTCTTCCACTCGAGGACAGTTGTGGTAACAAACAGAAGTCCCAAATCCTGAAAGTTCTTGGCGAATCTGCCCACGTTATGCCGCTCAAAGAAGATGTCTTTGTCTTTGTCTTTGTCTTTGTCTTCATCCTCGGGATGATAACATCCCTCGGGGAGCAGAAATCCCGCCCCCTCGCAATTCTGGCTCCCAGGCGAATGTTATCATCCGCCGTCCCCTACAAACTATCAGCTTCCCCCGCTCGGCAAGCTGCACGTATCGGCTTCAGCAAGCATGCCAGTAACCGTCTTACGTTCCGGTCGACGATAATATCCAGCGGGAGCAAGAAAAGTGAAATGTTGCTCCGCGGCGGATGTTATCATCCGCCGCTTTCCTCTTGAATGATGACATCCAGCCGGGGCCAGATTCCCTCAGCCGCCACGCAGGCTAATGGTCATGAACATTTTAGTTTTACATGCTTAACTTCTGTTTTCCCTTGTTAGGGAACAAGAGCGGTTCCCTCCCTGATAAGGGAGGGTCAGGGTGGGTTATTATCGGTGAATGCAGATCTGACGGACTACTGTTCATTCACCCACCGTTCGGGCTTAGTTTAACAACATGATTATCTGGTGTGATGTCGTACTGTCAACATGTTTAGTTGATGACCATAAGCCTGCGGCTACCCACCCCTGTTTTGCGGTTACTTTTTAACCGACTCCTTCTCTTCAGAGGGAGTCGAACTCCTGGATTTCTTGAATCTTAAAGCGGCTTTGACTAAATCCCTGAACAGAGGGTGAGCCTTGGTGGGGCGGGATTTCAGCTCCGGATGAAACTGCACCGCTACAAACCAGGGGTGATCGGAAAGCTCAACTATCTCCACCAGTCTCCCATCCGGAGAAAGTCCCGACAGCTTTAGTCCGGCTTTAGTCAGCTCATCCCTGAACTTGTTGTAGAACTCGTACCTGTGCCGGTGTCGCTCGCTGACGTTGGTCTCTCCGTAAGCTTTGTGGGCCAGGGTCCCTTTTTCCAGGACGCATGGATAAGCCCCCAACCGCATGGTACCGCCCATGTCGGTTATCTTCTCCTGGTCGGGCATCAGGTGGATCACCGGATAAGGTGTCTCTTGATCGAATTCGTAACTGTTGGCCTTCTCCATGTGGCAGACGTTACGGGCAAACTCTATCAACGCGCACTGCATCCCTAAGCAGATGCCCAGGTAGGGAATCTTGTTTTCCCGCACGTATCTCACCGCTTCGATCTTCCCCTTGATTCCTCTCTCTCCGAACCCGCCCGGGATCAGCACCCCGTCCACGTCCGCTAAGTTTTCCCTGGCATTCTCGGAGGAGATTTCCTCTGCGTCGACCCATTCCAGTTCCACCCGGGCATTGTTTTCCACTCCCGCGTGCACAAAGGCTTCGATTATGCTCTTGTAAGCATCCTTCAGATGGGTGTACTTGCCGCAGATTGCAATTCTCACGTGATGTTTGGGGTTCCTTATCCTGTGGACCATCTCCTTCCAGTCATCCATCTGCAGCTTGCCGCATTCAAGATCAAGATGATCTATGATCAGGCTGTCCAAACCCTCCTGGTGGAAAAGACTGGGGACTTCGTAGATGCAGTCCACGTCTATGGCCTGAATCACCGCCTGGCTGGGAACGTTGCAGAAAAGCCCGATCTTCTCTTTTATCTGCTTGGTTAACGGCTGGGTGGTGCGACAGAGAAGTATACTCGGCTGGATGCCGATCTCCCTGAGCTCCTTCACACTGTGCTGGGTGGGCTTGGTCTTAACCTCGCCGGCAGACTCGATATAGGGGACCAGCGTCAGATGAATGAACAGGCTGTTCCGGGGACCGTATTCCAATCCCATCTGCCTGATGGATTCCAAAAAAGGAAGGCTTTCGATGTCACCCACCGTTCCCCCGATCTCAGTGATCACCACATCCACCTCCCCATTTATTCTCCCTACCTTTTTTATCCGGCCCTTGATCTCATTGGTTATGTGAGGGATGACCTGCACGGTGGAACCGAGGTAATCGCCCCGCCTTTCCCTGGCGATGACCGCATCGTAGATCTGGCCGGCGGTGAGGTTATTGTCCTTGGCCAGGCTCTCATCTATGAATCTCTCATAGTGTCCCAAATCCAAATCCGTCTCGGCACCGTCGTCCAGCACGAAGACCTCCCCGTGCTGGAAAGGATTCATGGTGCCCGGATCGACGTTTATGTAAGGATCGAGCTTCTGAAGATTTACCTTCAATCCTCTTTTCTTAAGCAGCAGCCCAATCGAGGCGGAAGCGATACCCTTTCCCAACGAGGAGACCACGCCCCCGGTGACGAAAATGTATTTCACCTTAGCTTTTCGATCTTTCACCTCACCGTCCTTCCTTTCCGTGTCTTCAGCTTTTTCAAGTCTGATGGCACATCCAAGGTTACAGGTTTCACTTGAGTGGGATAAACCTTGATCCTATTTCCATTTTCTAAAGCTCTAAGTTGTTCCAAGCACTCCAGTTTCTCCAGCGGAGTCTGTTCTAAAGAAGAGAGTCTCATGAGAAAATCCCTGCGGTATCCATATATTCCTATGTGCTCGAGAAACGGCAACCTTCTTAAATCCGTTTTGTTGAAAACCACCTTTCGACCGGAGGTTTGAGGCAGTCTGATAAACGGAATCGGATGTCGGGAAAAGTAAAGAGCGAATCCGTTTTCGTCCAGCACCACCTTGACCACGTTTGGATTCTTCAGCTTGAGCGGGTCACTTATCCTTGTGGCCAGGGTGGCCATGCCCAGGCTCCTTTCCTTTAGCATGGAGGAAACCAGAAGGTCCAACAGCGCGGGCGGAAATCGCGGCAGGTCGCACTGAATGTTAACCACCAGATCATAGGTTAGATTCTTTACCACCTCTGCCACCCGATCGGTGCCGGTGGGATGATTCCTCAGGCTCACGCGAGCTTCTCCTCCGAAACCAAACACCAGATCGGAAACCTTGGAGGAATCCGTTGCCACCATGACACGATCCAGGTATTTCGACTTAGCGGCATTCTCATACACGCACTGGACTAGAGGTTTGCCGTTGATCATTGTCAAGGGTTTTGCGGCAAGTCTTTTGGAACCGATCCGGGCAGGAATTATACCAATGACTTTTGATCTTTTCATCTGTTTCCTAAGGACTCAGTGAGTGTCAGAGAATCGAAAATTCAACTCGCATTTTACGAAACTGCGAGCTGCTTGTCAACAGAAAATTATGGCGATCCCTCTTTCGCACTCTTTAGGATCTGCGTAAGATTCGGATCGCCATGCGACAGAAACCAATTCCTGATCCTCTTATCCGATGACTTTTGGTACCCTGAAGAAGCCCTCCCTTTTCCTGGGAGCGTTGGCCAGGGCTTGATCAGAAGAGAGCGAGGACAGAATCTTATCCTCCCTCATGACGTTCTGCATAGGGATCACGTGCGAGGTGACCGGTACTTTATCCGTGTCCACTTCATTCAGCTGATCGATATACTTCACGATCTTATCCAGCTCCGGCCCAAACCTGACCTTTTCCTCTCGGGAAAGCTCTAATCTGGCCAACTTAGCCACGTATTCGACATCTTTGAGAGTTATGGGCATGCTTTGCTCCTGACGCCTGACTTGATGTCGCCGCAAGAGGATAACGATATTCCATGCCTTTGTCAAGACAGAGTTCCAATCGTGGAACGTGACTAAACCGCCTGGACGAAAAAGCTCTTGAATCTCTTGGTTGGCGATTGGCCTGAGAGTCCACAGTACCGGAAAGAAATCGATTGAAAAGGACCGTTTATCTGTGTATATTCCTTGCGTTCGGATTGACATAACTGCCAGGGCAAACGATGGATCTTAAGCAACTCGAAAAGATTAAAAAGCTCGCAATCATTGCCATGTTTTCTGACGACGACTTGATGGAGAAGCTGGTGCTGAAAGGCGGGAACGCTCTTGACATCGTTCATAAGGTCGCCCTTCGCGCTTCGGTGGACCTGGATTTTTCGATCGAAAACGAGTTCAACGAGCAGGAACTGCATATCACCGAGGTAAAAATCCAAAAGGTCCTAAGAGATACATTTCGTGCAGAAGGATACCAGGTCTTCGATATAACGTTCTCCAAAAGACCCGAAAGAATAACCCCGGATATGGCAGCATTCTGGGGAGGCTACGTAGTCGAGTTCAAGATCATAGAGACAGATAAACACGATCAACTGCAAGCCGACATCGACTCCGTGCGTCGCCAGGCAATCGTGGTTGGCGAAAGGCAAAAGACGAAAATGAAGATAGATATCAGTAAGTTTGAGTATTGTAGATCAAAACAGGAGTCTGAACTGGACGGGTACACCGTCTACGTGTATACTCCTGAAATGATTGTCTGCGAGAAACTCAGGGCCATCTGCCAACAGATGCCTGAATACGCTAGGACGGTGAAAAACCCCTCTCGGTCGGCGAGGGCCAGAGATTTTTTCGACATCCACACGGTAGTCGAACATTTCAAAATCGATCTTACAAACACGGAAAACATCCAGCTGCTAAGGAATATATTCGCGGCCAAAAAAGTGCCGTTGAATCTCCTTGGAAAAATCGAGACATATAGAGAGTTCCATCGTTCAAGCTTCGTCGCCGTCAAAGATACCGTAAAGGCCAGCGAGGAATTGAGAGGCTTCGATTTTTATTTCGATTACGTTGTAGCCAAATGCCGTGACTTAAAGCCCCCTTGGATAGTATAGCCGCCACTTCTCGGAGTAAGATCTGTCTTTCATTGCGTGGGCAAGGTAAAAATCATACTTCATTTCGAATTTGCGCAGCAAGGCTAATGAAGACTCCCTGTAAACGCCTGCCCTTTCAAGATAAAACCCCACGGCCTGGTGGTAGGGGTAGGCGTAATTGAGCATCTGGAGCATGGCTGAGAGTTTGTTCACCGATACTTTCGCTCTCGCCAGTCGATAGGCTTTTAGCACCTCGAATACGCCGCCCGAATATACTGGCCTAACCGTGATGTCTATCAGCGTCCTCTCACTATCTGTTAGGTGAATCTTCTCTCCTTGAGGTCCTACGCCTTCAATGACACCCAGTTTACCCGTATGCATACCGTTAAGTAGGCATATCTTAATATCTTTGTACGACGCAACATTGCTCGATACACGCACTGGTCTTCTGAACGCGGAGTCGATGGAGGTTTGTGTGAGAGTCGTCACTCTGTGAGGCTTTGGCTGTTGCTCCTCATTCAAATAGACGGTTTTAGGTATCTGTTCCGTCAACTCGTGCAAAAACATAGCCGTGAAGTGTGTAAAATACGAATCCGGCCTTAAGGTTAGAATCACCTCGTAGGTGGAAACATCGCCCCACATGTACCTTATTTCGGGGCGATAGGGGAATTCGAACTTTATCCGCGAGAGTTTCGTGTGCTCACTCAGAAACTCAATGAACTTGTTGAGCGTCGTCGAGTCAGACAGGCGCCAGAATTTCCTATTCTCCAGCAAAATACCTGCGATCTGTGACCGCCTGAGAACCTTCGAAGGGCTGGCCTCGAACAGTTTTACGATGTCGGGCTCTGCTATGCGTAAACGGGCGTTCATCGTATTTTCTGGCACGACGGTTATGTATGTATACATAACCGTCCTGCTCTACTTCTCCTCTAAATCCCTGCTTAGCTTTGCTTGATGGTTTCTTGTGCCTACCTTGCCTCCTCCCTCAACCCCCACTATATATACGAGTTAAGAGTATAAGTGTGTGCCGCTAAATGCGCAGCACGACAGTCAATCAGCTTGTTCACGATAGTAAGCAGTATATATACTGCTTACTATGCACAGTGTCAACGGCAATCTGTCCGCCAAGTTCCTCTGACAATTGATATTAACTTACATTCTTTTATCTATTGAGTCCGTCTTACGATGTATATATACATCGTAAGACCGACAGTAAAGACATTGCGTTGATCGACTAATTGTCCAAACTACGCCTCTGCGCATTTCTTTGTTAGAATCTCTCCGGTCCACCTGGGCCAACTTAGCCACGTATTCGACATCTTTGAGAGTTATGGGCATCTTATCTTCCGGAACCCAGACTTCAGCCGACGCTAAAACAATAATGCAGACCAGTGCTGCTGTCAAGCTGAAAAGCGTTGCGCCCAACGTAACGGAGCACTTTGCCGCGATGTGGCAAAGCGAATAGCAGTCGGCAAGACCTACGCCATCAGAAAAGAAGAGATTCAACAAGAAGGTTGATTGAGGGGCCGAGTGGGTGTGAGCCCGTGTTACATTGTATGTATATAACGTAACATGCGCATCTAATCGAATGTCATTTAGCGTAACTTACTGGTTTAGTGGTGATTAAGCAACAACACGATACTTTATGATCCTTTTCCATGATGTATATATACATCACGGAAAAGCTTAATGAACCATCCGAATGATCACTTTGGAGATTCTCTGCCGAGTCCCGTACTTCAGTAGGACATTATTGGGTGGGGGTGCGTTCGCTGCCCTCACCGTACAGGAGATCGCGCATCAACTCGTCGATCTTTTCGATGCGGAAGGGCTTGGCTAAGTAGCCGTCTGCCCCCTCCTGCATGGCCTTCTGAACCGGACAGGTAGAGGGGAAACCGGTTATCATCACCACCGGAATCTCCCTGTCGGTCTTCTTTATGTTCTTAAGCAAAGTGAGTCCGTTCATCTTGGGCATGCGAATGTCGGAGACGACCAGATCAAAATCCTGAATCTTGAGTTGACTTAAAGCCTCCTCTCCATCCTCCACCCCGATGGGGAAATAGTCCAGGCTGCCCAACACCTCCAGGAGCATATCGCGGAGCTGTTCGTCGTCGTCCACCACCAAAATCTTCTTGAGCCGGTACGGTTTGTCGCCTGCGGTTCCTTTTACGCCCAGGGCTTTCCGCATCAACTCCTCGATCTTGCCGATCCTGAAGGGCTTGGCCAAGAATCCGTCGGCTCCGCCTTCCATGGCCCGGTCCTTGGTATAGGCGAAATTATACCCGGTGATGATCAAAACCGGCAGGAGCGGATTTCGGCTCTTGATGGC
>JBARPX010000151.1:0-15498 GCA_049643405.1 Candidatus Zixiibacteriota bacterium | reverse complement strand
GGACACCGTCTCCACAGGGACGATCAGGCAACTCCGGATTATCGTACACAAAAGCCGCCCACTTGGCATTGGTCTCAAAATCGGCAAAGTTGAAACCGGCATAAACCTGATCCGGCGTCTTGTTCGGGGGATTGGTCCAGTTGTCCGGCTCCTGGTGAAAATCCGCCCCGGCAATATAACCGATGGTGACCACCAACGATTCTCCCGGGGCAATCTGATCGAAAGGACCAAAGGACATGAGATAGCGGGTATCATATCCGTCCGACAAATCGTCACACTCCGGGCTGGCGTCCAGCCAGTCCGGATTCTCCCCCGGCGCGGTGCAGGAGAATATCTGATCGTAGTCAAACTCCTTATTGGACAGGACGAAGTACTTGGAGCAATCTCCTCCGGGAGTGCCCATCACGTTGTCTGGAAAGGTATTCTGTACCTCCGGATAGCAGATGTTGAACTCGCGCCACCTCTCCAGGCTCTCGCGTCTCCAGGGACTCCAATCTTTGGGATACCCCGCTTGGTTGGAAATCCACCAGTTAAAGGAGTAGTCGAGGGCTTTGGGTGACCTGACCACCCTGGCGCCGGTAACCCCGATTGGGCTCACCTGGGTGAATATCTTTTCTCCGGCCAGACCATGTCCATCGTTGTCCGCTATCCAGGCCAAGTTCACCGTGTCCGAGCAATCCCACTCAGATCCCGGGTCGCCCACCAATCTCCTGAAGCCGCAAATGTCGTCCTGAGCGCCGTAGTTACCGTAGGGGTTTTCATCCTTGTGCCCACAGTCGGCGTCAATGTAGAGCCCCATGTAGACTTCCTCTATTCTCTTCACCCCGATGTTTTTGACCCACAGGTCTATGAGCACGAAATCCTCGGCATATTCGTAGCTCCAGGAGTAGCTTTTCTGGGTGATCTGGAGGCCCAGGGGGAAATGCTTGCGTTTGTCGAAATCATCCGTCTCGGGCTTTCCCGGCGAAAGCGGAATATCGGCCGAGGTATCGGTATAGACCGCTATGATATCCTGCTCGGACATGGCTTCCGGCGAGTAGCAGGAGACGTTCGGTCGAGTACTCGCCTCCTGTATAGCACCCTCTTCACCCGACTCGGGCCAAAACTCGTGAATCCAGAGCCAACCGTCGCATCCGACCGACACATAGGGATAGTCGTCCACCATAGCCCCTATCCACAGACCACCCCAGAACAGGTAGTCTATTCCTGAGCCGGGTGGATACTCCGCCGAAGGAGCCACAACTTCTTCGTCCGGGTTGGGGTTGAAGCACCCTCCTTTCGATTCTTTCAGATCGTAAAGTGAGTGTCCCGGTGCGCTGCCAAAGAAACCCCAGTTGCTGACACACAGATGCAGAAGCCCCACCCGATGAACCCTTGCCTGGGGATTGGGCAAATCTGCAGCCAGTTTGTAGAGAGTTCTTCCCTGCTCCTTCTGCCCCTGATACTCCAGAACGTTTGCTCTTGCACCTGCCGAGCCAAGACAGAGGAAAAGGAGAACGGGGATGACGAATGCCCAACTTAGAAGGCTCTTTTTTCTTTTGTTTTTACGCTTGGTCATGAGCTTGCCTCCGTAAAGATGGCTCTTAGAGTTGGAATTACATCTGATCCATTCCCCCATTTTGATATTAAAGATAAGAAAAAGACAAGAGACTATCAAGACTTTTCTGCGTCAAAAAGCCAAAAGAACGTAAGCCAGACTTCGTGGAAATTCTCCTTTCTCGGAACCAGTATGGATAAAACTGGCGAACCTATGAGATAGTGATTGCCCAGAAGGCTGGTTCATCGAGGATAAACCAGCCTTCTCCCTTCAGACTGCCACGTCTCCTGTACGTCGTCAAGCATGGTGTATGCAACAGTCGTGCCAATTATCACCCGGCACAAGATCAAATATCTCCCTCGCAACTTATTTTGCTGCATGGAGTAACAATCGACGTCCCCATCACTTTTGTTTGTATCTGAGTTTTGCCAGACTCGTTTCCGCAGAGTTTGGCGAGATAATTGGAGGCAATTGCTGCCGCACAGGGTTCAACTCGTTGTTAGTCAGACCAGTGGAGAATTCGTCAAGATGTGCGACTGCTCGAAGAAAAAGCGGGCGTCTGGCCGTCGCATCAGAGGGGCATCCCTCGCTGCCAATCAGGGTAAGATCAGTGCGAATGTGGGGAAGGCGCTCAAACAACAACCGCCCATGTCTGACGAGGTTGTCAGGCACGGGCGGGTTTTGAAGGTGGTTTCCCGAGAAACGGTAGACTGACAGAGTAACTCTCCGACCAACCGGTTACATGCATGCACATGGAATCACGAAATCCACTCTTGTGCTGTCACCCTCGGGTGGTGGTCGCCATTCCTCGCAACATCTCGTGGTAATCAGGTAGTCACCGGGAGGCCACGTCAGCCCGGACGGGCAGAAGCGGTAATATCCATTCGCGTCTGTCATGGTGTTGCCCTGAACGTCATCTGGCTGAATAAGCCTGACCCTCACTCCGGCGGCAGCCTGACCGGATGTCTCATGTACGTATCCGTAGAAACAGTGGCATGGGTAAGCGGGGTGCCTATCTTTGATCTTAAAGCCGGTGGCCGCAAGCATTACAACAGTCATCAACAGCAAGGAAACAACGTACCTTTTCATCTCTCTCACCTCCTCGTTTTTGTCCTCCAATGAACAAAAGGGAGGAATAAAGGTTTGCCCTTTTTATTTTTTTAACCGTAGTGCTTAGGACCTAAGCTTCAAGGCCTTGAGGCTGCAACCAGCTTGAGGTAAGAGCAAACTTAATGCCCGATTCGCCCTCGTGGATATTAAGTGGCTATACCACAATTAGATATCACGGTTGGATTCTGATAATTCCCGTGGAGTGACCAGAGCAGATGAAGTATCTGCCTCGAAATCCGTGAACCCTCGCTTTCAAAGAGGGATGAAGGGAAGCCACCCCGCACCTATCTTCTTTTGCTACAAAAGATTGGAGGATTCGTGAAGAGACGCGGAATGCTGAATGAAATCATGAGAAGTAAAAAGCCCCAGCTCTCTGGTTGAGAGCCGGGGCTCATTTTTCCGAATGAGGAATTCGGTGACTCAATGTCGATCCTGTGAAACCACGGCTGGCCGAGATATCTCGAGCTTTTTCATCTTACTCCGCAGCGTGCCCTCGGGGATGCCCATGCGCCTGGCGGTTTCCGATTTGTTCCAGCCACAGTTTTCTAAGGTCTCGATGATTATCCCCTTTTCGAAGTCGTCCACTCGACGAGGAAGAGGAGCTTCTTGCGAGGAAACTTGATCATCGGGGGTGCGGTCCAGCTTCTCCGACAGGAAATCGGCTAGGTCCTTATCGCCAGCCTCAGCTAGAACCGCCATTCTTTTTATCTCATTATCCAGTTCTCTTACGTTCCCTGGCCAATCGTATCCCACGAACTTCTTGATGATTCCGTTCTTCTCAAACTCTGTTACTTTCTTCTCCTTGACTCCATATTCTTTAAGGAAATGTTTGACCAGAAGCGGGATATCTTCTTTTCGCCCTCTCAAAGCGGGAATCTTAACATGAAAGGTATTGAGACGAAAATAGAGATCCTGGCGAAACTTACCATTGTTCGCTGCTTCCTTCAAGTCCTCAATGCTGGAGGAGACGATAGTGACGTTGATTTTTCTTGGCGTTGTTTCACCCAGTCTGGTTATCTGCTTCTCCTCAATAGCTCGAAGAAGTTTGACTTGCACAGGCAAGGGGATCTCCTCCACCTGATCCAGGTAAAGCGTCCCGCCTTCAGCCACTTCAAACATGCCTGGCTTGTCTTTGTCCGCGCCGGTATAAGCCCCTTTCTTGTGGCCGAAAAGCTCATTTTCAAGAAGATGCTCCGGAAAAGCAGCGCAGTTTATGGGAACGTATCTCTTGTCTTTTCTTACACTGGAAAAGTGGATGGCTTTGGCCAACAGGTCCTTCCCGGTTCCGGTTTCGCCCTCCAAAAGGATGCTGAGGTCATAATCCTTTACTTGTTCCAGTTTTTTCACGATCTCTCTCATCTCAGCGTTCTCGCTCACGACACTTTCGAAAGTCGGCTTTCCGTCGGTTCTGGCAATCACAGCGGACTTGAACTGAGCTTCCTCAATCGAGCGTCTCAGATTCCGAACTTGGCGAAGCTCTTTCTCATCTTTGGATTCTTTGAAAAGCCTCTCGGACTCAACCAGGAAGACCTCGGCGCTGGGATAATCCTTCCGCTCGAGTAGAAGATCTGCAACGGCCAGGTTGACCAGACCTATATGGTATTTTGATTCCAAATCCCTGAACAGACTCTCTGCATCACCTAAGAATCCCAGTCTCCTATAGTAGTCGAAGCTCCCTGATCGACCTGCTTCCAAGTATGTCAGGGCTAATTCGTATTTCGCTCCTATGTGCTGAAGCAGTGAAATGCCTTTTCGGAAATAGCCACAGGCCCTTCTCTTGTCCCCCTGATGTGAGTAGATTTGCCCCAGAATCCTGTATGCTGCACCTTCCTCGGTCTTCTCTTCCAGAGACTTAGAGACCCGCAAAGATTTGTGACAGGAGATCAGGGCTTGTTGAAACTTCTCTTGAGCCACCTCTAGTTCGGCCAGTAAACGGTACGTCTGATTATTTATGTCTCCCTCAGGGGCAGCCTTCCGGCCGATGCCGAGTTCTTTGAGGAAGTGTGACTTTGCTGTTCGTGCGTCACCTTGGCTGCGTGCCAGCTGGCCAGCATATTCGTGGTAAATCGCCAACTCCCTTAGGAAATCGCCTTTTCGGGCTAGTTCGCATGCTCTCACTAAGAAGTCCTCCGATCCTCTAAAATCTCGCCTTAGGCATGAGAGGAACCCCAAAGAAAGTAGAACCCTGCACAAATTCAATTCATCTCCGCTGGCTTGGTGATAGCGGAAACTGATATCGAGTTCCTCTTGCGCCTTTCGCCATTCTCCCAACAGAGTAAAGACTGTTCCCAGGTTACCGTGGATCCAGGCGTTGGCCCTAGCGTCGCCAACTCTCTTGGAAAGCTCTTCAGCTCGATGAAGATATTCTATGCACTTTTCAAAATCGGTTCTGACAAAGTAGACGCGAGCAATCACATTGTAGCACTTTAACAGCTCAGTGTGATTGCCAACTCTGCGGTAGGTGCTAACGGCATCCCTAAGATGCAGTTCCGCGTTTGTTAGATCTCCTAAGCTCAAGCTAATCCTGCCGAGCACATCCTGAATCTGTGCCACCTTCTCATTATCCGAAGTCTCTTTGAGCATATCGAACGCAGCTGTGGCTTTGCCCAACGCTTCTTTATATCTTCCCACCTTATATAGACAAATGGACGCAAGATGAGATATCTCTCCCCTTTCGCCGGGAGACAGAACGTCTCCGGAGTGTCTTTCGAATCTTAAGATCTCCCTCACCGCGCGATCATACTCCCCATTCTCCACGCAGCGCAGCAGAGACTGCATCGTCGCGTTTGAAGGAGACTTGGTTCCCCACGATGGAATCTCCATCTTTCTCACCTCAAGAAAGAGGCTTGCTCTGCTTTCTCGCTCTTCCCAACCAAGGTCTGACTGCGCCTTTTCCCCTTGACAATGTGCTTGACATAAGCTTGCACTCTGAGGTCTGCAATAATCTCAATGATCAATGCATGAAATGCTAACCTAGGCCCATGACCGCCACCGGAGCCGTAACCGCGGACACCACCGCGATAACAATCCCCATCGTGTGGGGAGTCGCCGCGCGTGATATTCTCTTCCCACGGATGCGCTTGTCTTACAAAGTCTAGTTTTGCTGAAAAGGCGGAAACGTTGAACGTGAGCACGATTGCAAGCATCACCAGAAGCGCCACTATTTTCTTTTCCATCTTCTTTCACCTCCTGAAAGCGAAAATCGCTCTGAGGATTATCTAGTTGGATTGTGATTGTTCGGATTCAGTGACCCATTAACTCTTTCGCCCCGCAAAAGTGAATGCATCGATCGTCTGTCATTGAAAGTGCGGGTCTCACTGCGTGATCCCGGCATGATGATGTATTTGAGATGGAGTTGAAGTGCAAACTTGGTGAAACCAAGAACCCGGGCGAAACCACACATGTCACCCACTAAACTAGGGCAATAGGTCAATGATACAGGCTCGCCAGGAGCGTCTTGCCACGGGTGAGCCTCCTTGAATGGGCACTCTGGGGATGTGAGATAGGGGCCTGGCTTTCCATGCGGTCCTGCAAAGGCAGATGCGGTGAACCCAAGCAGAATCCCCAGCGTCAGGGCAATTGTGAGACTTTTCCTTACCATTTTTCTCACCTCCCGATGGCGAAGTGAATGGTAAAGCTGCAGGTTATGCTCCCCTTATTTGTACGACGTTGAGTAGTGCAAAAGTTTCGCCAAAATGCAGAAATTCGGGAAGTTTTTTCGGGAAAATAACACCTTGGCTCGTAAGAGCTTACTCAGTTGGATTGAGTAGCTTTCAACGTCCACCTAAACCATGATATCGATGGTCGCGGAAATTCACGAATACAAACCCTTCGAAGAGACTGACGGTTTGCGCAACTCGTTGCGAGTTAACGCGAAAGGGAATTCGTGAATAATCGCGAGTTGTCAGGGGAAAGGCAGAATCTGGCGGGATATCAAAAGCCCCAGTTCTGCAGGTTAGAACCGGGGCTTCTCTTTCAAACCACGAATCTGGCTCGACCAGCGGTCTTTGGTAAATCAAACCGGCGCCAGTATTTGGTGTTTCTTCATCTTGTTTCGGATGGTGGCTTCGGGGATGCCCAGAAGCCTGGCAGCTCTCAGCTTCACCCAATTGGATTGCCTTAAGGCTTCCGTGATTCTTTCCTTCTCGAACTCCGCCACCTGGTGGTACAAGGTAGCCTTCTCGGAAGAAGCGCGACTGCTGATCGGGTTGATCAACTTGTCCGAAAGGACCCCGCATGGATCCCTATCGCCTGCCTGGGACAGAACCACCATTCTCTTTATCTCGTTCTCCAGCTCTCTTACGTTTCCGGGCCAGTCGTATTCCAAGAACCTCTTGATGGTGCCATTCCTCTCAAAGTCCCTTACCTTCTTCTCCTCCACACCGTGATGCTTCAGGAAGTGCCTGACTAAAAGCGGAATGTCCTCCTTGCGGTTCCTCAGAGAGGGGATTCTGACGCTGAAGGTGTTGAGGCGGAAATACAGATCTTGACGGAACTTTCCAGTCTTCACCGACTCGCGCAAGTCCTCGATGCTGGAGGATATGATGCTCACCTTGATTTTCCTGGGCTTGGTATCTCCCAGCCGGGTTATCTCTTTTTCCTCAATCGACCGGAGCAGCTTGACCTGCGTGGATATGGGAATCTCTTCGACCTGATCCAAATAAAGGGTTCCCCCCTCCGCCTCCTCAAACAGCCCGGGCTGGTCCTTGTCAGCGCCGGTGTAAGCTCCCCGTTTGTGCCCGAAAAGCTCATTCTCCAGAAGGCTTTCCGGAAGCGCGGCACAGTTGACGGCAACGAATCTCTTGTCTTTTCTGCTGCTGGAGAAGTGGATGGCCTTGGCTATCAGATCCTTTCCAGTGCCGGTCTCACCCTCCAGAAGTATGCTTATGTCGTAGTCCATTACCTGCTTGAGTTTCTCTACGATCTCGGTCATCTCGGTGTTCTGGGTCATCACATTCTCAAAGGTCACTTTTCCGTTGGCTTTCGCGATCATGCTGGAGTGACAGAGGGCTTCCTCAATCGAGCGCTTCAAGTCCCGAACCTGACGGAGTTCCTTCTGATCGTTAGACTGCTTGAACAGGATCTCGGCTTCAGCTAAAAAGACCTGAGCCTTGCTGTAGTCCTTCGCCTCGACCAAAAGATGGGTGATGGCCGAGTTAACCAGTCCCAGATGATGCTTTGAGTCCAGGTCCCTGAACAGACTCTCTGCATTGCTTAAGAATCCGAGCCTCTTGTAGTAGTCGAAGATGGGTGACCGACCGGCTTCCAGAAAGCTTCCGGCTAATTCGTATTTTGCCCCAACCTGCTGGAGAATGGCTATGCTCTTGCTGAAGTATTCGCAGGACTTGTCCTTCTCGTTTTTGGCCGAGTAGATCTGCCCGAGGATTCTGTATGCGGCTCCCTCCTCGATCTTCTCGCCCAGTGACGCAGACACCTCCAGGGATTTCTGGCAGGAGATCAGCGCCTGATCAAAGTCCTCCCGGGCCACCTGCAATTCGGCGAGCAACCGGTAAGCCTGGTTGTTTATGTCTCCTTCCGGAGCAGCCTTGTGGCTGAATTCAATTGCCTCGAGGAAGTGCGTCTCGGCCCTGTTTTGGTCTCCCGAGCTGTGGGCCAGTTGACCGGCATACTCGTGATAGATGGCCAATTCCCTGAGGAACTTCTGCTTCTGTGCAAGTTCAAACGCCCTTGCCAGAAATCTCTTCGACCGCTGAAAGTCGCGTCTCAAACAGGCCACAAAGCTTAAAGAGAGCAGATCTTTGCACAGGCTGAGGCTATCTCCGGTTCTCTGGTGATACTTAAAGCCCGTCTCCAGATTCCGCTCCGCCTTCCTCCATTCCCCTGAAAGAGTGTAGACTCTCCCAAGGTTTCCGCATATCAGCGCCTCAGCTTTAGAATCACCAAGTTTCTCAGACAGCTTCCTGGCTTCATCCAGGTACTCTATTGA
This sequence comes from Candidatus Zixiibacteriota bacterium, assembly GCA_049643405.1. Taxonomy (GTDB): domain Bacteria; phylum Zixibacteria; class MSB-5A5; order MSB-5A5; family SM1-73; genus SM23-73-3. Next base: position 6,904 of record JBARPX010000151.1, on the reverse strand, counting down.
TTTTTCGAACTCGCATCTGACGAAATAGATTCGGGCAACCAGGTTATAGGTCTTGACCATTCCGGCCTGGTTCCCGATTCGGCGATAGGTACCAATGGCATCCCCGGCATACAATTCCGCATTCCTCAAATCTCCCAAGCTGAAGTGAATTCTACCCAGTACTTCTTGAATCTGTGCCACCTTTTCGTTTTCGGAGGTATCCTTGAGAGTCTCGAAGGCGAGATTTGCTCGGGCCAGGGCCTCTTTATATCTTCCAAGCTTGTATAAGCACAGCGACGCCAGATACCAGACGTTCGCCTCTTCACCGGGCAACAGATGGACCGGTTGGGCTTCTTCGGCCTTTTCGATCTCCGCCAGTGCCTCGGTAAACCTCTCCTCTTCGATCAGAGACTCAATGAACTCGGTCCCTTTTATCGAAGAGGATATTATGTCTTTTGATCGGGTCTCCATCTCTCTCACCTTTGGAAGGAGAATTAATCTGATTTGCCGGCATATCTAATCGAGACTTGTCTGACCGTTCCTTTCTTGGCGACGTACTTGAGGTAGAACTTAACGGTGAAACTGGTGGCCGCTCCGATGACCAAGTCCCCGATTCCTGCCTCTGAACCGCGATACATAGGGGGGATGTCGACGCTCTCGCTTCTGGGACTCTGATCGCCCCATGGGTGGCCCAACACGACAGGTCCAAATCCCTGCGGTTTTAGGCCCCACCGCGGGAAGGCGGGTGCAGCAAAGGCAAGTAGAAGCACCAGCGCCAGGATTATGGCAAAGCCTTTCTTAACCATTTTCTGTCACCTCCTGAACGAAAAAGGTATGCTGAACATTCTAAGTTACTCTGATAACAGAGCGTCACCTGTCATATTAGGCAAAAATTGCGCCAGAATCGACGCATCCGGGCGATTATTTTGGCTAACTAACATGTTGATCAGTAACAGGTTACTTTATGGAATCCAACGGCCCCCAGCATACGCAAAAGCGGGGGAGGGGAATTCGCAGGGAGTTGCGACAGCCGTATTCCTCAAGGACATTCCCCCAACCATAACTTATTGCGTAACAAAACAAAGGATATTCGCCAAAACTTGCGAATCTAAAGGCACAAATGTCGTAACTCTTGCCGGACGAATCGTCGGGAGTAGCCTTCGAGCTATGCCCACCGTCGGGTGAACAGAAACGGCATCTCCGAAACTCGTGGCCATATAGGGCTCGAGAAATAAAGGGTTTTCTGGTTACCCGCAATAAGAAAAAGGCCTTGTCAAGAAATCCGGTGAATTGAATGGGCGCGTTCATTCGTATTTATTGTGTTCGGATACCCATGGGTGGATTCTGATTGACTCGCTCTTGCTGAAACCTTAGTGGCGCTGCCAGGATCCACGCCTATAGAGCGGAACGGGCAATGTTCTTGTGGCTGTGACTCGAAGAGGGAGAAAGAAACCATTTGTTTTCATCTCTCAGCTTATTTGGAGAACTGATTTTTAGGCTCTGTTTTAAATAAACCCTTACGCTCTCCGATAGATAAATATATGAGCTACCACGGAAACAGAAGCTACTCCTTCGGGCCAGGCGGACTCACCAAGGCGATCAAATATCTCCTGCTGGCGAATGTAGGGGTTTTCGTCCTGATGTTCCTTTGGCGTTCTGAGCTGATCTATCTTTTCGGATTGACTCCGGTTTTGGTGAAAAAGGGTTTGGTTTGGCAATTGGGTACCTACATGTTTCTTCACGGGGGCCTGTTTCACATTCTGTTCAACATGTTTGCCCTGTGGATGTTCGGGTCTGACATAGAGAGAGCATGGGGGACACGGGAGTTCGTGAAGTATTATTTCATCACCGGCGTAGGTGCCGGTCTTTTCACCTTCGTTTTCTCGTTTAACTCGCAGATCCCTACCATCGGGGCGTCTGGCGCTGTCTTCGGAATCTTAGTGGCGTTCGCCCTGATGTTCCCGAATAGATTGATTTATGTCTATTTCCTCTTTCCGGTCAAAGCCAAGTATGTGGTGGTCTTCTTTGGAGTGTTCGCGTTCTTGGCCTCTTTAGGACATACCGGGGACGGAATTGCCCATTTTGCCCACTTAGGAGGAATGGTAATCGGGTATTTGTATATCAAGTCCGACTTCAGAATTCCCTCATTCCTCCGATTCTCAACATACCTGACTCGTCTGAGGAACTTCAAGCATCGACGCAGAATGAAGGTCGTCAACAGGCAGAGGGAGAGGGAGCAGAAGCTGATGGAGAGGGTGGATCATATCCTGGATAAGATCAACCAAGTGGGTTACGACAATCTTACCAAAGAGGAGAAAGGGACATTGGAGCAAGCCAGCCAAGTCTTGTCCAAGCAGCGGGAGAAGGGATGAGTGAGGAATAACTGATAGTCTCATTTGTAGCTACGATTCACTTCTGTGGTGAAAGGCCAGCGAAAGGAAGCTAATGTCTGAAAAGATCCTGGTGGCTGATGAAAGCCCTACTGTCAGAAACGTTGCGGAGTCTTTGCTGAAGAAGCATGGATACAGGGTACTTCTGGCCGACGACGGAGCCAGGGCCCTGGAGGTGGCAAAGAGGGACAAGCCAGAATTAATATTCCTGGATGATTCCATGTCTGTCCCAGGCGGGGAAGAGACCTGGTCAACTCTCCGGCAAACGGCGGGTTTAAGGGACGTTCCGGTGGTAATGCTCCTATCCGGAGATAAGATGGGCAGACAGCAAGAGCCAAAAGAGATCGGTGCCGTCGGTTTTATCAGCAAGCCTTTCAACCCGCGTGAGATCTTAGACCACGCGGAAAAGCTGCTCCGCAAAGAGAAGACTCCTCCCTCTGAGGAGAGCCTGGAAACCGGCAAAGACCCCACACCAATGAGGGAGCCTGCTTCTGACAAGAAAGAGTCTCGCAGAGAATTTCGCCCTGCGGATGGGGGAAAAACGGACAATGGTTTGAATATACTTGAGACCAGCGATTTGATGGACGAGCTTGGTTCGGGTGCCCCGGGGACAGAGGAAGAACCGGCTCACGGGTTCGATTGGTTCATGTACGAGCTAAAGAAAGAGGCGCGGAAGAACGAAGAGGCAGCTTCACGTATGGAGGAGAAGCCGCGTCTTTCCGGGGATGAGAGCTCAGGCGAAAAAGTAAAGCTCCAGCAGGAGGAGAGTAAAACCTACCAGATAGATGAACAGGAGAGGAGTTTCGAGGATTTTGTAAAAGATCTGAAGCGGGAGGTTGAGCAGCCACGCGATGAAGAGGTTGCCAAGAGCAGACCTTCGGCAGTAAAAGTGATCGACCCCCCTCAACTCGATCAACTGGTTTCTCACCTGAAGAAGAGGATTCCGGAAAAGGTTGCCCAGGAGGTGGCTAAGAAACTAACCCCGGAGTTTCTAGAAAAGATAATTCGTGAAGAGATTGCTAAGATAGAGAAGGAATCATCCTGATTTAAAGGCCTTGATGATTTATATGATGAAACGGCACCTTCAGTTCTGATCACCTCTTTCGCTTTTTGTCCAGCCGGTTCCGCTGCAAATTTTTCCTGCATGAGTTCGTAATCACAAGTACATATCCGTGGTTGTCTCTGATGGTGACGATAGAAATTCTCGACAGAAACCGGGATCTCTTGAGACTGAGAAAAGACGAGAGTGTCAGACCCGATAGGAAATGACAAACTGAGTTACTGGAGGAATAAGTGGAAAACGTCACCGTTTTGGCGGCCTTTACTGCCGGAATAATCTCTTTTATCTCTCCCTGCGTCCTTCCATTGATTCCGGGATACCTTTCCTTCATCTCGGGGGTCTCCGTGGAGGAGATGAAAAGCGGCGACAAGAAGTCCCAGGCGCTGAAAAAGGTGAGCTTGAACACGCTTTTATTCGTTTTGGGCTTCTCCTTTGTCTTTATCGCCATGGGGGCTTCGGCCACTTTTGTCGGTGAGTTTCTTCTGACCAAGCTTTCCCTTTTCAACAAGATCGCCGGGGTGATTATCGTGCTCCTGGGCCTCCACATCATGGGAGTGTTCAGGATTCGCTTCTTAAACTACGAGAAGAGATTCCATGCCAAGAGCAAACCTTTAGGTCCGATCGGCTCTTTTGCGGTCGGCCTGGCATTTGCTTTCGGCTGGACTCCCTGCATAGGTCCGATTTTGGGCGGAATCCTGCTATTAGCCTCCAACCAGGACACGGTAGGGCAGGGAATAGTGCTTCTCTCATCTTACTCCTTAGGCTTAGGAATCCCGTTTTTTGTTACGGCGGTTAGCTTCAACACCTTTCTGGGCGTTTTCGGTCGGGTGAAGAAGCATTTCCGCACCATCGAGATCATCTCCGGCCTGCTTCTGGTGGTCATCGGAATTCTGGTTTTCATGGGATCTTTCGCCTACATCGCCGGTTTTCTGAATCAGTGGTTCCCCTGGCTTCAAGAAGTGGGGTAGATGAAGTCCTTTAAAAAAGTCAGACACCCGGGCGTTCTTTTCGCGGGCTCTCACTCACACCCTACAAATAGCAGAACAGGTCAATTCGTTTCAATTAAAGACATCGTGCTCGTGTAGGCATTTAATCGGTCAGCTAAGATTCATAGTCAGTGGAGAGTTCGGCTGAGCAAGGCAGCGGGAGAACGAGGTAAAAAGAGCTTTCACAGGTCGTGGACACCATAATGAGACACAAAATCACACGCAGAGATTTTATCAAGGCATCCCTGGGGACTGCCGCGTCCTTGAGCCTGCCGCATCTGGGCTTACCCGAGCTTCTGGCCCAGACGCTGGAGGAAAAGGAGATAATTCCCGATCTGGCGGTGGTCACCGACGGCGGCCCGGCTTCCATGACCCGCAAGGCGGTCGAACTTATAGGAGGAATGAAAAGATTCGTCTCCAAGGGTGACGTGGTGGTGGTCAAGCCCAACATCGGCTGGGATCGAAGTCCGGAGCAGGCGGCAAACACCAATCCCGACGTGGTGGTTGAGGTGGTGAGAATGTGCCTGGAATCCGGAGCAAAGAAGGTGAGGGTCTTCGACCGGTCCTGCAACGTGGCCTCTCGATGTTATGACAACTCCGGAATAGCGAAGGCAGCCGCGGATGCCGGGGCGGATGTTAGCTTCATGGTGGACGCGGGTTTCTCTGACGTCAAATTTCCGGAAGGCGAAGTCTTAAAGAAGTGGCCTCTGTACAAGCCCGCCCTGGAAGCAGACGTTCTGATTAACGTCCCCATAGCCAAGAATCACGGTTTGACCTATCTGACCATGGGGATAAAGAACCTTATGGGAATCATGGGGGGTGATCGGGGAAAGGTGCATTGGAACATAGACGACAAGCTGGCTGATTTAGCACACTTCGTCCGGCCGCAGTTAACCATCCTGGATGCATACCGAATATTAGTAAAAAATGGCCCTCAGGGCGGAAGTTTGAAAGACGTGCGGGACAAAAAGACGGTCATTGCCGGAACAGAGATAGCCACCGTGGATGCTTACGGAGCGACGCTCTTTGGCATCAGATCTGCAGGTCTGGCGCATGTTGTCAAGTCAAGCAAATTCGGATTAGGAGAGATCGATCTGGACAAGGTGAACATAAAGAAGGTGAGTCTGGGGTGAAGTGATTTGAGGGGGACGTATTGAAAACTGTAAGGCGAATTTCACAAATCCTTTTTCTTCTGTTCTTTTTCTTCCTGTTTCTTGCTGCCACCTATCCACTAAGAATAAAAATTCCGGTCGATCTTTTCCTGCGGATGGACCCCCTGATCGGCCTTTCGGCTATGGTCTCGGCACGTGCTTTCGTGGAAACCTTTCTCTGGGCCATCGGCGTGCTGATCCTCACGATCCCTCTGGGAAGATACTTCTGCGGCTGGGTTTGTCCCATGGGGACGACCCTGGACCTAACCAGCTACGTTTTCAAAAGAAGAGCAGGCAAGAAGTATCCCAAGCTCAAGTATCTCAAATACATGATCCTGATTTTTCTCCTGGTGGGCGCTGTTTTCTCCTCTCAGCTTTTCTGGTTTTTCGACCCGATAGCCCTGTTCACTCGTTCGATCGAGCTTGCGGTCTGGCCGATCATCACTCTGATCACCACAGCGATATATGGTTTTGCGTTTAAGCTCTTCTCCTATCCTGACTGGCTGGGCAAGGTGCACAACTTTTTTTCCTCAACGCTTCTTCCCGATCAACTCAATTTCTTCCGCATGTCCGGCTGGGTGCTGCTGATCTTCCTGGCGATCCTGCTGGCGGAGTTTGTGTCCCGCAGATTCTGGTGCAGATACCTTTGTCCCCTCGGTGCTCTTCTTGCGTTCTTCTCCAAGTTCCAGATTTGGCGAAGGCGAGTTAGCTCCGATTGCACGGAATGCGCGGTCTGCCAGAACATCTGCAAGATGGACGCGATAGGAGGCGATTTCCGAAACACTGATTACGCTGAATGCATCCAGTGCTACGATTGTGTGAAGGATTGCTCTCCGGCTGTCACCACAATCAACTTCAAGGGAAAGAATCAACCTTACAGAATCGATCTCGGCAGAAGAAGAATAGTCAAGTCTGCTGCAGCGGGCCTGGTATCGGTGGGAATCCTGAAGACCAACTTGGTGACGAGAAACCAGACCGCCGCATTGATCCGGCCGCCGGGAGCAAGGCCGGAGAACGAATTCTTAGATCGGTGCATTCGCTGCCATGAGTGTGTAAAGGTTTGCTCCACCTCAGGGAGATTCCTGCAGCCGACATTCTTGGAAGCGGGATTGGAAGGCCTTTGGACTCCCGTCGGGGTAGCCCGATATGGGTACTGCGAATTCAACTGCACTCTCTGCACCGAAGTTTGCCCCACGGATGCTATCCACCTTCTGGACGTGGAGACGAAGAAGAAATGGGTGATAGGCATAGCGTACATAGACAGAAACCGATGCTTCCCCTGGTACAAGAACGAGAACTGCCTTGTATGCCAAGAACACTGCCCCACCTCCCCCAAGG
>JBARPX010000150.1:0-1911 GCA_049643405.1 Candidatus Zixiibacteriota bacterium | reverse complement strand
AGGGCAGTATGACCCCCAGTATTGCCACCACGGATGAGGTTTTTCCCACTTTCAGTATGTCGTCCACCTTGATGTGCAGTCCGATGGAGAAGAGAAGTATGATCACCCCCACCTCTGCGAAGACCTCATACACGTGAAACGTCCCCACCTGCAGCGGGCTGATAAGACCGAAGATGTATGGCCCCAGGACTATTCCAGCCAATATCTCCCCTATCACTGCGGGCTGTTTGACCCTCTCGAACAGCTCGCCTAAGACCTTGGCAGCCGCAAACATCAGCAGAAGATCAAAGAGTATCTTGGTGGTATTCTCCAATGCTACCTCCTCACTTGCCTCTCAGGGAAGCCAAAGTTCTCAGGCTTGCTCAAATTGCTTGCTGAACCATGTTCGCAACTTTTTACTCCCTCGGTCGTCGTAAGAAAATACATAAATTTTCCCATCACGCAAAGAAAAAAAACGCCCCCCGCTCGGAATGCGGAAATGGGACGTTTGAGAAGTCTCTTTTTTTATGAGATTTATACGATACTCAGATCGATCTGGTAAGTGCGTTCCTTAGAATGGCCCGGTCTAACCGCCGACACAACAGTCAAAGCAGGGCGACCAACTGCCTCTAAACAAATAATTCACCATAACAACCACGTCAGCAACGTCTATGGAACCATCCCCGGTGGCATCCCCCTTGCACAAGGGATCAGGCGGCGTTCCCTGCCGGTAGAGATAACCTATCAGACAAACCACGTCCCCCAGGTTGATTTCTCCGTCGCCGGTGCAGTCCCCGCAAAAAGGCAGCCCAACCCCAATGGCCAGACTGTCTTTACCCTCCGCCCCACACGAATCACTCAGCGAAAACACATAAATCCAAACCCCGGTGTCAGACTCAGCCAAAGCCCAGGTGAGATGACCAGGATTCCCAGGTTCATAGGAGGGAGGATTGGTTGGAGCTTGCAGAGAATCGGGCAGGTACCAGACCGCCTCTAACTCTATATCTCCCATAATGTCGCCGTCCGGGTCAACTCCGGTGACCTCCAATACCATGGTGTAACCGGCCAAAGCACGCCAGGTATCCGACAAGGTCAGATGAGGAGGATCGTTGGGAAGGTTGATCGTGAAATAGTCGGAACCCTCTGAATCCTCGTTTCGCGCGGTGATCACCACGTAGCCGCCCGACGCACAGCTATCGGTCACGTCATATTGCACGTGTCCTTCCACATAATGGGGCTCCCACCAGTTTACGACAACGGTCACATTCTCCACTCCCTCCCCATAGAAATCCGCCCAAATGGCCTCGATGATACACCCATCGTCCCAGACAGTGAAATCGTCTGTCGTGTATTGCCCATTTGTCGTGTGCTGCTGGTTGTCCACCCCGTCCACAAAATACGGGGGCATGACACATCCCCAGTCAAGAGTTTCGCAAACCGGCAGGAAGTGCCTGGGAATATAGGTGATAGCATCCGATCTGCTGAAAGCTAAGCGGCCTACTGGCGGCCAATGACAACTGTCGATGCAAATCGTGGTGGTGTCTTCAATCGTGAATGTCGCTGTCGCCAGAAGCACCCGGCTGCCGCCTTTGAACCTCTCATCCTGGCTGCCGCTTGCCACCAGCGACATCCAGAAGTGATCGCCGGTGCCGATATCCAAAATCCGTGTATCCCACTCCCGACCCACCATCTGCTCGGACAAGTCCATCATCCAGTTACGCTCTTGCGGGTCAACCATACTGGGCATATGACGGAAGATGCTGTTATCCAGGTCAGGAAAAGGATGAAGGTCCGCGGTGTTCCTAGCAGCCTCTATTTGGGCGTTGGCAAGTGGATTGGTGGAAGCGAACGACAGGGGAACAACCATACCGGCTATCGAGTCTATATCCGGATCCGGGATATCGTTTGTCACCCGAATGGGAAAACGCACAA
>JBARPX010000149.1:0-2960 GCA_049643405.1 Candidatus Zixiibacteriota bacterium | reverse complement strand
ATGTTGGCCGTGTCCGGGCAGTCGTTGTCATCCTTGACCACCACCTGGTAAGATCCGGCACACAAATCGCTGAACAGATGAGTCGAGGTGGCTGACACAAACCCTCCACCATCAATCTCGATCATATAGCCAGGGGTTCCACCCGAGAAGGTGGCTGTGATGGTGCCGTCACAGTCTTGGTAACAGAGCGCATCCGTCTTGGTCAGACTCAACACCACTTCCGTCGGCTGATTCACCGTTATGTTGGCCGTGTCCGGGCAGTCGTTGGCGTCCTTGACCACTACCTCGTAAGATCCGGCACACAAATCGCTGAACAGATGAGTCGAGGTGGCTGACACAAACCCTCCACCATCGATCTCGATCATATAGCCAGGGGTTCCACCCGAGAAGGTGGCCGTGATGCTGCCGTCACACGCTCCGTAACAGAGCGCATCCGTCTTGGTCAGACTCAACACCACTTCCGTCGGCTGATTCACCGTTATGTTGGTCGTGTCCGGGCAGTCGTCGACATCCTTTACTATTACCTGGTAGGATCCGGCAGCCAGACCGCTGAAGAGGTGAGGCGAGGTGGCTGCTACAAAGCCTCCACCATTGATGTCGATCATATAGGGACCGGTCCCACCCGACCAGGTCGCTGTGATGGTGCCATCACTGCCTCCATAACAGAGCACATCCGTCTTGGATAGGCCTAGCTCCACCTGTACAATTTCTCCAAACGGATAAGGTCCAACGAAGTCCTTCAACTCAGCGGTAAACGATTGCGAAGCACGGGTCTTGAAGAAAATCCAACCGAACAACTTCTCGCAGGGATCCTCGAATAGAGCCTCCCCCAAACCCATTGCGTTAAGATTGAATGCCGTTTCACTCATCTGTAAGGCTACAAAAGAATCCTGAACGGCCGCGCTGCCCTCTAAGGTTTTCCAGGGAGGTGCAAGAGTCTTCCGAGGAAACGGGTCGGTTTCAATACCGTTGACTCTGGCATATGCTGCCCCGTCCGGAATGTCGATCTCCGCATAACCAAACGGGCCTGCGTCTGTCCCGTCAAAGGTGGCCACGCCTGTAAACACTATAACCGGGTTGGCGGCTTCAATTGCTGCCATAGAGTCTCGGTGAACCCACAGTCGAACACTCGGGGTTGGAAACTTACCGCCCCCCGTGTAGTCAACGCTGAAGATTAAGTCACCGGGCTGCAAATTGCCACCCACCACCCTCCACGCTGTATGACCACCGTCCGGTCCAGTATAAGGGAACACGGTGCCCCCTGGAGGTATCGTGTCAGCTGTCCGGAAAAGCTCCCAGTCGTAATGGGCATCTCCCTGCACAACCCTCCTAGAGAGTCCCAGAAGTAGCCAGAGGCTGTCTGTATCGGTGGGGCCGTCATATCTCAGGTGAGCAAAAGCATCCACGATGTCGTTCTTTTGAGGTACATTGCCTGTGCCGGGGGTCCAGCCGTTCGGGTTATCAGCGTTCTTATCCGCACCTGCTGTGAACTGCGAGCTGTCGCTCAAGCCGGCGGCTGAGTTGAAGTCCCTCACATACACGGCATCAAAGAGGAGCTTTCCATGCTGAACTGTGTTTTTGGGGAAGGCCATACCTTTCTTAAAGAGCTTATTGGTAGCTGAGCCGCCATCTTGTATCAGTTGATAGTAAGCGCCCCCTCCGTTCGTATCGATAACACCGATCCCGGCCCCTGGATTATTGTCGAACCAGTCATCGGTGCCGATCCCAGCTCCCAGACCGCCAAATTGTAACATGTCGGCCCAGATATCACCCTCGATGCCAAAGTTAGTCGGGACGCCTGCATGTAGTGTATCTTGCGCGACTCCTTCGTGGACCGTCAACCCAAGCGAGAAGATCAACACCAATATGAATATTGCTGGTTTCAGCGAGAAATTATACTTAACTGTTAACATTGCTCCTTCCCTCCTGCCTAAAGAGTTTTGGAAAATCAAAATGAGAGTCAGGAGAAGCTCCATCCATGAGTCCACCCCTACCTCGTGAACTACCCCCTCGCACCAGTAACTTCCATCCTACCTCCTTTGTTCAATACAGATTAGAATCTCCCGCACTTCTTGATCTCGAGAATCGGTGAGACCCCTTATCCTCGATCCCTCCATGGCGCGAGGCCAGAAAGTGCTGCTTTCATCTACAGCGCGCCGAATGTCCCGGCAATACTTCCCTCAAAACATCGAATTATGAGTATTCTATTTCAAACGTAACCGGTCATCTCTCTCCTGTCAAGCACAAAATCACGAGTTCTCTACGTCCGTCAGGAAAAAACTGGCCTCGCGCCTCTCAACCCTACAGAAAACAGCTCAATCCCTTCTGCTCCCTTGGCTTCCATGCGGAGAGTGGATGGAGGTGGAGATTGGACTACAATCTCCGGCGCCTGTTAGATAACTAACCAGACCTCTTTTGTCAAGTACAATGTTTGCTCTTCCCGGCATAATCGAGCTAACCGGGTCAAAACTGCGGTCTTCGTCACACAAACCTCGCCGAGACTCACTGTATTGAAACAATCTCCAATTCGGTCAGCCGCCGAAGGATTATTCGCCTGCGGCGGCTGAACCTTCCCTCAAACGTGCTCCCTGTAGCCGAATAGCTCCCAGCGATTATCAATTTGTTTGCGCTTCAAAACTCAGCAGTTCCTTTACCTTCTTCTTCAGCTCTCTCAGATCGGACGACTTCACAACGTATGCGTCCGCCAGCCAGGTGTCGAAGTCACCTTTATAAAAAGAATAGTCCGAATAGAGGATCACGGGAATACCGACCTTTCTGGCCCGGAGCTGCTTCAAGACTTCGATTCCGTCGAGCGGGGCCATCTTGATGTCCAGGATGATCAGATCCAGTGGCGGGTTCTTGGCCACGAACTGCAAGGCCTCCGGGCCGGATGAGACCGAGTGGGTCACATAGCCCGCGGCTCGCAGGCCCCTTTCGCACATCAGACGAGCATTCTCGTC
>JBARPX010000148.1:0-4342 GCA_049643405.1 Candidatus Zixiibacteriota bacterium | reverse complement strand
CGTCTGCTCTTCGCCACCACCGAGCCGGAGGGCTATTGTCCGCAGTACGTATCCGGAGAGTTCCCCGTCCTCCCCTACTGGCCCGGAGACGTCACCTTTGACGGAGTGCTGATAGACGTCTCGGACGTGGTCTATCTGATCAACTACATTTACAAAGCTGGTCCCGCTCCGCCCCATCCTATCTCGGCGGACATAAACAACGCCATTCCGGACAGGATCATAGACCTCGAGGACGTGCTCTACCTGATCAACTACCTCTACAGATTCGGACCGGAACCTTTCCCCGGCGATCCGTGGTAAGAAAGAAACCTGCATAAGAAGATCAACAGGCGTCCCGTCACAGGCGGGACGCCTTTCTTGTTTTGATTTTGACCCTCCCTGTCCTACCCACGAGGCGGCCATTCTTCGGTTCATGTTGGTGTTCCCCAGACGGGCAGGCACCCGTAGGGGTGGGCGTCCCTACATGGCTGGCAGGCTTCACCAACGGGGAGTTGAGTAAAAGCAGTCCAGAAAGTGGTTGACAAGCTTGCACGAACGATTATAATTAGTAATATGAATAGAATGGATTTCCCCTGGTCTTGTCTGGCTGTTCAGACAGACACGGGGCTTATCCAGAAACCAGATAATCAGTTACGCTTATTCAAAATTATTACATAGAAGCTAAGAATATTTTATACTTCATCTTGTTGAATAGTAACGTTATATATCCAAAAGGGAGTTGAATGTCTTTACTTTTTGAATGGGATAGGAATAAAGCACAGCAAAATATAAAGAAACATGGAATTTCATTTGAAGAAGCTACAACAGTATTTGGAGATCCATTATCTCTTACTATTAGAGACCCATTACATTCGATAGATGATGAACGATTTGTTGTTATTGGGTATTCTTACAAATATCGTTTGTTGGTTGTAGTTCATACAGAACGAGGCAATAGGATTCGTATTATTAGTGCACGTCGAGCAACACGACAAGAAAGGAAGACATATGAAGAAGGTACATAAAAAAAACAATAAGCCAGAGATGTTAGACGAGTATGATTTTAGCTCAGGAGTGAGAGGCAAATATGCAAAACGTTACCAGAAGGGCTCTAACGTGATTGTACTTGATCCGGATGTAGCAGAAGTTTTTTCAGATAGAGAATCTCTCAATGAAACACTCCGTGCTTTAGCTAAAATCATCCATCGCCAAAAAAAAGTCTGATGCTTCGGCAACGAGAATTGCCGAAGCTTATGGCATCGGCATTTCCCCGCCTTTGGCGGTTCGACTTCGTTTATCCTGAACGAAGTTGAAGGGCTCACCACCCTGTCTTCGACTCTGAGGTCGCTCAGACTCAAGGAGAGCTTGTGCTTCGACCTTGCTCAGCACCCTGAGTTTATGGAAGGGTCGAAGGGCGGGATCTTGAGACTAATGCCGATGCATCAGAGACGCCTTGTAAGAGGAGGGCAATGGAGTGTTATGCAGAAAACACATAACACTCCGAAGATACCCGAGGAACAACTTCAGTTTATTGGCAGCAAAGAACTTACGTAGCAACGCACACGGGTGTCTTATGCCGCAAGAAAGTGGCATAAAGGCGATATGAAGAAACCATACAACAATAGTTAGGCCAAAAGGGGCTGGATTGAGATTCTCCTTTTCCATTCACAGAATGCTGGAAATAAAATAGAAAGGCGGTTCAACAATGAGAATACTCACAGTCAAAACAATCCAACATTTAGCAGGGCTTGCAGCCACATTGCTGTTTTTCTCTCCTTTCACCATCGTCGGATTTGCAGGAGGCAATGATGTCGACCGGTTGATCCAAGATCTCAAGAGCACAGATACTGCTGTGAGGCGAGATGCTGTAAAAGCATTAGGAAAACTCAGTGACACGCGGGCTATCGAACCTTTGATCTCTGTTTTAAGTGATCAAGATACCTGGATTAAGGACGACGCTGTAGAAGCACTGGCAAGAATAGGATCACCTGCGGTTGAACCATTGATCGAAGCTCTTGGACGCACAGATGTGGATTATAAGCTATATGCTGCGAAAGCATTAGGAGAAATCGGCGACGCCCGGGCTATCGAATCTCTTATCTCAGTTTCGCGCGATAAAGATCCGTTTGTACCTATTTACGCGGCGGATGCCTTGGCCAATATTGGAACACCTGCGATTGCACCATTACTCGCTGCAATTAACGATTCCAGTTCGCACAAACGATTGTGCGCAGCAAGAGCCTTAGGGAAAATAGGGGATATACGTGCGGTTCAGCCCCTGATCCGTGCTCTGAAAGACAAAGTATGGCGTGTGCGGCACCATGCCACAGTTTCTCTAGGCGACCTGGGTGATTCACGTGCAGTCCAACCGTTATTAACTGCACTGGATGTCGAGACTAACTACACAGTACAAAGTAACATTCTGACTGCAATACGCTCCATTGGCGACACAAGTGCCGTTGAACCCCTTCTTGGCATGCTTAGGAGAAAGGGGAAGAACTGGGATCGGCGTTGGGAGATTTTAACCACCCTTGGAGCACTGAGGGATAATCGGGCCGTGGAGGCTATGATTAATGTGCTCCAGGATGAACAAGAGCGGACGCGAGCGCGCGAGTCCGCTGCAGACGCACTTGGGGCGATGAAGGATATCAGAGCTGTCGGTATCTTGGTGGGTTTGTTAGGACAAGAGGGTTTAACTGGGTCAGCAATATGGAATCTTGGGAGGATCGGGGATCCTAATGCCGTGGAACCGTTGATAGACTTCATGAGGGAAAGCCAAGGACGTTCCCTCTGGCAAAAATGGACTGCAGAGGCTCTCGCACAGATCGGCATCCCAGCGGTTCAACCTTTACTTACCATTCTAAACGATCAAGAGTTTGGCGTGCGTCATAATGCTGCTAAAGCCCTCGGCGAGATTTCAGACCAACGAGCAACTCATGCACTTGAGAACGCAATGGAAACTAAGGACCTAGTACTCGTATCTGGTGCATATGCGTTTTTTATCAGGAGAGGCCTTCCGGGGACTGAGACAGTTCTCATAGAGGCATTAAGCAAACATGGTGACAAATCTATGGCTCGGGATTTTATGCTGTCAGGAAACGATCAGCTGGCCGAAGCAGGAAGCAACTGGAACGCTGAACATGGCATTAGACTTCCTGCAATTTGGATGGGAGAACATGAAGGTCCTCGATGGGGAGAAGCAGCATCAAAAGAATCGCAGTGATATTAATCTTGTGAGTTACGCTTTTCGAAACGAGTTAGAACTGTCCTCAGATAGAGAAGGCGGGTGGCCCGGCCTGCCCGCCTTAGGAGGGGGTCTGCTTGCCAGGCCGGGTATATCCTAGCTTAAGAGTAGCTCGTACATCAGTTGCCCTGCGCACCTGGCGCCTTGTGCCCGCCGGGTCCCCCGACCTGGCGGAGGTCTCAGTCCCGGTGCCCCACGGCTTGCCGTCGGCTGAGATTCACCTTCTCCGATGTGTCATTCTGAGAATCTCGGGTTGGGGGCGCTTCCCCTTTTGTTAGCAGCCAGCGAGCCGTTCACCGCTTGGCCCGCCACTTGTGGTGAGCGTCGAACCATTTATGCTGAGTTTCGAAGCACTTGTGGTGAGTTTCGAACCATCTTAACACCTACCCCCTATCCTCTCTTTCCACAAAGCGCAAATATACCATAACTTCTGTGGTGAAGAAGATAGCTCCACAGTGTATGGAGGGCATATCCTGTTTTCGGCTCGCCTTCAAATCCCCTTTTCCCGGCGAGCAATGCAGCCAATTGAATGCTCTCCTGCATATGCAGAGAAGAGATTCGATATGAACCATCTGATTGATGCCGACGACAAAAAGGTCGCAGATCCTGAGCTTTGTGCTTCGACTTCGTTTGTCCTGAACGAAGGTGAAGAGCTCAGCACCCTGCCTCGCACTGAGTGCGCTCGGCACGAAGTGAGTTCATCGAAGGGTCGAAGGGAACAAGCCACCCAATTGAAGTTCCTGGAAACCTCGATCGACAGGCTCCTTTCCACCATGGACTTCCGAAAGACGAAAACACCCAACGGGTGCTCCGCCATCCTCTGGGATGATAATCTTCTTTTATGGTGAGTTTCGAACCACTCTCAAAATGCATTTTCTGACGATGAAAAAAATGAAAAACAGCCATCCGCACGTCCCCCATGTCCCCCATGTCCCCCAAGTCCAGCCGGTGGGTCAAGACCCGCGGGCTCCTTTCCACCATGGGATTCACAGGGGCGAAAACACCCAACGGGTGCTCCGCCATCATCTGGGACGACCAACTACTTTTATGGTGAGCTTCCGAAGCATACTCAGAATACAGGTTCGAACGTACATAATTCTTTGCCTGAGAACTGTTTGG
>JBARPX010000147.1:0-51822 GCA_049643405.1 Candidatus Zixiibacteriota bacterium | reverse complement strand
AGTAAACTCCAATTGCTCTAGAAATTTGAAAGTCAATCTCTCTGGAGCTTGCGCGGAAACAATGGCATTAAAAAAAGCCTCTACCTTCTTGGTGGTAATGAGGTAAGCGTTTGTGAGGCTCATTCTACACCTCCTTATAATGTTTTTGTTTTGTCAACTCTAAAGCACCGAAGATCGTCGGGTTCTCTCTCCAAAGATCGAAATAATCAGGGTGAGCCTACTGAGAGGATGCATGAAATCTTGTTTATGATATAAATCTCGCTTTCGGCATTTTGACTGTCCGCCCTCGCCTCATTTGTCTTTTTCTTTTCCCCTTACAGCTTATGGTACTTTGTCTTCTTGTCAAAATCAAGCATTTTTTTGTTGCGAACTTAAGGACTTCCGTCTGAGGCAAAGGGGGGAGTTTGTTTTTTGTAGTTGCCCAATTCACAGTTCGACAGGCTCACTGTCCTGAGCGAAGTCGAAGGATTGGGCCACTTTTTAGCTCGATGAATCGAGCAACTACCGAGTTGTGAGCGCGATTTCCCGCCTGTGGCCGGATGTTCCACATGACTGGTCCCTACAACTATCGGTAGGATGCGATAGCCTCCTCCAGGGCCACGCGGATGGGTGTATAGCTTATTCCCAGTTCCTTTTCCGCCTTGCTCCCATCGATCACGAAACCCTCTTTCATGGTCCTGATCTGGTCGATGGCCATGCCCCACAAGGGAGGCTTCTTTATTACGTTAGCCACCAGTGTCAGAAATCTGGCGTTGAACATGGTCAGAAAGTCGGGAAGACGCATCTTCGGCAGCGCCACCCCGGAGATTTCGCTGACCATCCGGTTGATCTCTCTCCAGGATAGTTGGTGTTTGCCCACCAGGTATTTCTCACCGATGTTGTTTTCCTTCTCCGCCGCCCGGACGATGGCCTCGGCAACGTCTCGCACGTGTACGAAGGTGAAGATGGAGTCCTCCAAGACTCTGGCGGGCACACGATGATGAATTAGATCCTGGATATACCGGCCGGAGGCTTTGGGATCACCGGGGCCTAAAACGCCCACAGGGTATATCATGAGCAGGGGGAGTCCCTTTTTCTCGTGCATTTCCCAGGCGATCAGATCACCCTCGTACTTGGTTCGGAAATACTCACTGAAGCGCTCGGGGCCAACCGGGTTATCCTCACAGAAAGGACACTCCGCCGGCTTGCCGTAAATCCCGGCTGTGCTTACGTGCACCACCTTGGCAATGCCCGTTTCCAACGCGCATTCCATCACGTTGCGCGTACCGGTCACATTGACATCAGTGAAGATTCGTTTATCCGGTTCCCAGAAGGAGTAGAGGTTGGCTAGGTTGATCACCCACTGGCAGCCCTTCATGCCTTCGAGCAGGGAATCTTTGTCGGTCACATCGCCTCTGATTATGGTGACATCTTGCTCTTCAAGTTCACTCACGTCACTGGTTGGCCTGGCCAGACAGATAAGCTTGTGCTCTGTGTCGGCCAGGCGTTTCACCACGTGACAGCCGATGAAGCCGGTAGCGCCGGTAATGAAGACGTTCATTATCCCCTCCCTTGTGATCGAATGGCTGTTCTGTCATATCCCGCTTGAACTACTTCAAGATAACCAAGCTTACCTTCGCCAGGCAAGCGTTTTCTGTTTGACGATTGAGTCTTTTTGTTCGAGAGAAGAGCGAAGTTCGCTCTGTATCGTTCGCGGAGGTGTTCGGGACTGCATCCCGAACGCACACCGGTATGGAATCCCGGCGACCTCCGAGGCTTAATTGAGGCGTCTTGTAAGGAGGGCGTGTGTCGCAGGAATGATTTATTAATTGCCCTTACTGGCTTCACAAAAACAAGAGGGCTGGCCTTTGACGGCCAGCCCTTTGCTTACAACCTGCAGGATGAACTAAGCCTGCCTTGCAGCTAGGCGCTTCCGAGTCAGAATCCAGATTCCTGTTCCGCCGATGAGCAGAACCAAAATCAGGATGCCCCAGAAAGTCATGGTGGGGACGGGAACGTCTTCACACGTGATCGGGACCGTTACGTCCGTGGTCAGTGCGGCCTGAGTTACCGTAAAAACCCAGTAAGGCTCGCCGTCATCGGCCGGGCAGGTAAAGGTATACGTGTAACCTTGGCCGTTCTCTACTGTTACTCCAGCTCCGTCCTTGTCGGTTGCACCGGTAGGCCATACCGTGTTGTTCACGTTTATTTGCACGCCGGTCTGATTCAGGAAACGTACAGTGTCGGACTGGCCGTTAAACATAGTTATAGGCCAAAAGCTGGGAGACGCAACCGGACCGTCGGTGATCACCACGGTCACACCCTTTGAGCCAGCATTAACGGGTGGCACTGCGAATCCGGCCACCAGGGCCACAAAAGTTAGTGCCAACGCAATTAGAAATATCTTTCGAGACATGATTTCCTCCGAATACAAATTGTCTTGAAGTTAGGTTATCAAAACTCACTGTGCAAATGGATCAAGACCGAGGCATCGGAGGGGCCCGCAGATGGGGAATTAAGAAGAACTTCTGGGGGCGAAGATAGACACTCCCGGTGAAATAAAGCGAACGCTGGGTTGATCTAAACTCCGATCTATTAGCTTTAAAAACCTTGACCGCGTATTCGACTGCTTTCACCAAAAGAGAGTTCAGGAGGACTATTACAGAGGAAATAACGGCAAAACCAAAGAGGGTCAGCAGTCTCAACAGGAAGGGAGCTGAAGGAACCGAGTGAGTAACAAAACCGCTGGTGTAGCCAAGCTTGATCAGCCCCAGTTCAAAGAACACCCACAGAGTGGATACAATGATTGGATTGAATCCACATAACTGCTTTGCCTTACCTACTGCCCAACCCCACAGGGCAAACAGCAAGGTGCCGCAGAGAATCCTGGGAAACGCAGAAGCCGGCGCAGCCAGGAGCGCGTCCAGGTTGCTGATGGTAAAGAAGATAAATCCCAGCAGAAAGCCCAGCCGCAAGGCCGCTCGGGGGCAAGCCTTACTGATTTTCCAGAGGAAAGGAAAAAGAGCGATAAAGGAGAGATACCAGTAGCTTGGAAAGAGATTGGCGACCAACAGAAGCAGAGCGCTCGCGCCTGAGTATAGGAAGTCTTCAGCGAGATTAACAAAGAATCGAGCTAACCCAGAAGAAGCGACCAGGGGGCAGTAACCTGTGCCGCTCTCTACAGGGGTTGACTGTGTCCTGCTTCGATGCCAGTCTCTACGATCCATAATCCTCTTAGGCTCTGTGTGTGAGCGAAACAAAGCGGCTGCTGCCGCAACGATTCAAGATATACTGCCTAGGCAACATAATACTAAAGCGCAAGCCTGTCTTTGCTAATACTTATCGAAGATGGTTGGAAGCGGTCCTCTTTTTCTGTAAATGCCTCACAGGTGTCAAAGCCCAACCCCATCAGATTTCTGCCGCAGCGTCAATATAACTCCCACTCCTTCCCTTGTCAAGGAAAAAAATGCTTCTTCCGAGTAAAAAGTCAGGGCGGAATCATCCTATGCCGTATGATTTCGCATAGGGTGTTTTTGGTTTCCGATCCCGACTAAGCTCTCTCTTTCGGAGGATAAGTCCTGCAAAGTGTATACGGCTATTTGGAACCCGGAAGCCGGAAATCCCTGCCGTTGACCGTGTGTTCTACTGAGGGGCTGTGTCTCGCTTTACCGAATGTCAAGCGGGATTTCTTGGATTGGTGGTTTCAGTACTTGACGCTAGCAATAAGAGGGCACTGGCAAGACAGCAACAGGCCTTCAGTTCAACGAAGGGCATATTTCCAGTCAACCTGAGGCTTCCTTTGGTCGAGATTCTTCACTTGGAGGCCAAAATGGCAGGAGAGTTGTTTCCCGCGGATTGTATCGCAAAGGAACCCTGGGATGCTGACCCCGGGGCGACCTCAAAAGTGAAAACGCGGATGGCCAGTCGCAGGAACGATTCTGGAATCGCCGCTACGACCAACAAAAGCGGCTCAAGAGTTGCGATGACGGGTCATGATTCCGATGATTGAGGGGAGTAGAAGCACAGTGGTCATGAAGCAGGCGAAGACGCCCAGCACCAGGAGAGAGCCCAGGCTGCCGAAACCCCGGTACTTCGCCAGCATGAGGGAGCCGAAGCCTACCATGGTTGTGATCGATGTGAGCATTATGGCCTTTCCGGTGCTCTTCAATACGATGGGAGTCTTGGTGAATCCTTCGATCCGGTATCGATGGAGAAGATGAACTCCATCATCGATGCCGATGCCCACGATCATGGGAATGCCCATCAGGTTGACCATGGTGAACATCATGCCGAAGGTCTTCATCAGGCCGACCATCCAGAAGCCGCCGGCGATGAGAGGAATCATTGCCAGAAGCGCCATCCGCAGGCTGCGGAAATCAAGCCACAGAAAGAGGAGAACCACCAGAATGGTCAAGAGGGTGGCGCGAAGCCCGTCCCTTGCCACATAGTCGATAAGGCGCAGCATGAGCGGAGGCGTTCCGGAGATCCTGGGATCGATCCGCTCCAGCTGCTGGGTGAAGATGCGCAAGAATTCAAAATTCCACACCATCTCCTTGGGATACATGGTGACTAAGAACCTGTCACCGGCCTCGTTCATAAATCGCTGCTTGATGGTCTGGGGCAGCGTCTCCAGAGCAATGGCTTCAGGATTCGCCATCTGGTAAGCCTTTTCTCTCAAGGGGGACGTATACTGCTTCTGAAACAGGTTCAACCCGCTGATAGCGGATGCAGGATCATCTCTGATTTCGCCTGTCAGTTGCAGAATAGAGCTTTCGTCGTCCGGATTCTCGGGATCGCCGACGATCTGCTTGCATTTCGCGTCAACCTTATCCTGGCCGCCGATGAAAGAGAGCTGGGCCAGCTCGTAGATGTTCATGTCCAGTCTCTCCAACTGCTCCGTCAACTCCGAGAGATTATCTTCCGACAGATCGCGGTTCTCGGTATTTGTCTCAAGATAGCGCCGAATCTCTTCCAAGTAGACTCGCCTTTCCTGCTGCTGAGAATCGGACGGCACGTATTCGGATATGCTCTCGACTAAGCTGATGGAGGTAACCTTCTTGGCCTTTTCGGCGATCTCCCTGGACTCCTCGACCGACGAGGTGGTCATCATGGCGAAGTCGGGGCTTAAGTCAAAAGCCTCGATCATGACGTCCTGCAACTCGACTGACGCCAGCCCTTTTGGCTCCATGTTCAGATAATTGTAATCATACTTCGAATGCAGCGCTTGGTAGACGAAGAATCCTGTCAGTAGTATTCCGACGATTAAGAACAATACGGGCTTGCGAACCTGTAACTCGCCAAATCTCTCCAGCACCTTGAACTCAACACTTACCGGACGGGGCGGCCGGTGACGAATTCTGCCGACTATCCTTTCTCTCAGCACCAGGAACGCGGGTAGGGCGGCTAAGGTGGTAATCATGGCGCTGAGGATGCCCAGGCCCAGGATCAGACCCATCTCCTTGATGCCGCGGGAGGTGGCGATCATCAGGGTGAAAAAGGCTGCCGAGGTGGTGATGCCGCCGGTCATTATGCCTGCTCCGGACCGGCGCAGAGTTTGCTGCATGGCCTCGGGCGGATCTTCCCCCATGGCCCGGCGCTCGTTGTAGACCGAGATGATATGGATAGAATAATCGATTCCCAGCCCGATCAGAATCACTGCAAACATCGAGGTCATGATATTGAGACTGTCCAGAAGGAGCGCGCCAGCCCCTGCAGCTATTATGATAGCCAGAATCAGGTTTGCCCCGGCAAGGAGCGGAGCAGTCCACATGCGAAAGGAGAGGATGAAGAAGAGCAATACCAGGACTAATGCCACCACGGAGGTCGTCTTCAGGTCTTTCATGGAGTAGACCATCTCGTCCCGCTGCAGGGGCATGTTTCCGGTAAGTCCGGCCCGGACCTCCGGAAACTCCGGCAACATCCGGTCCAGGAGCGCCTGCATCGAGTCGGTGGAGGCCACGGCCATGTCGATGTCCATTACGGAAAAGGTTGGCTCCACCATGATCAGCAGGACGTTCTTGTCCTGCGAAATGAAGTAAGGATCGCCGATTAAGAAACGGTCTACGGCTGAATCGGCCAGCGCCCCCGTTGTGCCGTGCGGGTCGCTTGCGTATCGGTCCATCGCCTGCAGCCAGAATTGGAGTCCGTCCAGGTAGCGAACCGCCTCATCCTCCTTCTCCTTGGTGGAGAGCGCCTCCTCGTCGGCGATGTAGGTCTCTTCGAAATTATCGTTGATGTGAGTCAACAGGGAAGTTAGATTCAAGTCGGAGAAGACTCCAACTGTCTTCTTCAAGTCCTTTGCCTTGGCCAGCATGAAAGCGTGGCGCCGCAGGAACTCCTCGTCGATCTTGTAGTGCACCCGCTCAACGTACCGGTCGAGGCTTTCTATTCCCGGCACGATGGCCTCTGCAAACTCCTTGATCCGGTGCTCCGGCCCCTGTACTAAGATGATGGAGTTAGATGCGTTGGTATATTCCTTGATGATCCTGTCGAATTCCTGAACCATGGGGTCTTCGAGCGGGAGCAGGTCCGACCAGCGCATGGTCACCTTCAGCCTGCTCGCCGAGATGGAAGCCAGGACGGCCAGAACGAGTATTCCGGCCACCACCCATCCTGATTTGGTCGCCGCAAATCTTCCCCATGATGCAAGGAGTTTGTCTCTCATTTTTTATTCATCCTTTCGTCAACCTCTCCCCCTCTGGTCCCCTTCAGGGTGTCCTTCGATCCCGAAGATCTTCCTTCGACACTGAGTCTCTGGACGAAGTGCAGGATCGAGGGAAATCCCTTCAGGGTGAACCCCTCTCCATAAAATAGAGAGGGGGAAGAAAAAGCGGGTGAGGTATCAAAAATAGACCCGGCCCCGCAGAAGCAGGCTGCGTCCCTGGCTACTGCCGTAAGCTTTGCCTTCCCTGCCAACGTTGACGTTCCCGATCAAGGTGAATTCAATATTTTCCTGAAAGCTGTAGAGCACTGTGGGAACCAGGGCAATGCTGCCGTCCGACAGGCTGACCAGCGTCGATCCGCCGACTTTGATAAGATCCGTAATCGGATACTGGAGGAGGCAGTAGAGTTGATCCCGGGTTAAGCTCTTTTGCTCTTGGTTGAAAAAACGCAGCCAGTCATTCAGATCGTAATCCCGGTAATCGGATTTGCCAAGGGAATGGTGGTAAAACTCGAGCATAAGATAAAGCTGTGAATCAAACGTATAATCGCCGCCAATCAACAACTCCCAGAAATCCTCGAAATCTGCAACAAAATTGAAAGCTCCCTCTCCCCATGCGCCTAATCCCAGGAGCTCCCCGGCGAAGTCGCCGCCAAGGAGGCGGCGTGTGTGAACGGTGAAAAGATTGAAGAAGGCGTGTTCGTAGTCAGTTACGCCCCATTCTGTTTCCGCCCCGATGACCGAGAAGTCGAAATGCCGCCAGCGTCCTTTCAAGCGCAGAAGCTTGCCCGACGTCTCCCAGTTCGATTCGGGCGAATACAGGGCCATAAGACCGAAGCCGTCTCTCAACGGCCAATCTATGCGGATAGCGTTGTGACCGGGCTGCTCGTACGTCGGATCGGTCAGGTCCTTGACGTTGAAAACGTCGGTGGGATTCCAGGCATAACCGGTCCCCAGTGATATCTGCTGCTTTCCCACCATCAGATCGAAAGAAGGAAAGCAAAAACGCAGGTAGGCGTTGTCCAGAAAGGTGCGGTCGTCAAAGCTGAAGCGGTAACGCTCCCTCCTCAGAGGATGATACAGAGAGGTGACCCTTTCCGGGATGAAATCCCAATAATTCCATTCCTGTTTTCCATGGTAGACTATCCAGTCGAAATTCGCCCCGAACTCTATGTTTTCGTCAATGTAGCTTTTCAGATCGACCCGCAGCTTGTTGGACTGGAGCTGATAGGAGTCATCGTCTTGAGATATCAGATTGAATTGCGGCTCAAAATATCCAAAGATATCCAGGTCCTGAGCAGTCGCCGGGGGAATCAACAAGAAAGATAGAACGATTGCGCTGAGGAGTTTTTTCATTTCTTCATTCCCCTTTCGGTGAAAAGATCTTCCTCCAAGTCCACCTTATAGCTTACCTCCACCATCTCCATGCTGGTTTGGGTCCGGTCCAGTTTATTGTACATAACAACCTGCATGGGCGTGGGAATATCGTCGATGATCTTTATGTCGCCACAGACCAGTTCCTTCTCCAACAGCGTGGAATCATCATCGTGATAGTAATCCATTACCAGCGGGATGAAGTTCTCTTTATCCACCCACATCAGCAGCTTGGAATAACCGGAGGTGCTCTTGGGCTTGCGCGTCAGCTCAAGTTCGTAGCAGAGCTTTCCCTCCTTTTTCTCTTCCCCCAGGAGGCGGGAATTAAACTCGTCGATGAAGGCATCTCCTGCCCCCATGTCTTCGTAGGAGAAGTCACTCCCCTCCATCTTCTGCTTCTTGGCGTGAGTGGCCAGCTTTCTCACCCTGCGCGTACGGGGGAAATAGACCCAGATATCGTCCGCATTGTTCAGCATCAGAATCGCCTGCCCCTTTACCCGGCTGGGCTCCAAGTACTTCATCAGCGTTTTCTCGCCGTGATTCTTGGAGTATGCCAGATAAACGAAAGTGCGCGTCTTTTTGGAGGTGGTCATTATGGTCATCTGCATCTTGCCCTCAGATTGCGACGGATTCATGGTCCGGGTAACCCTGTGGATGATGGAGTCTGCAGTGATTATGTCGGTCTGGGCGGATGCAGCCTGCGCGCATAAGCATCCAAACAAAAGGGCGAAAATGATATAGGTTTTTAATTTCATTTGGCCTTCCTCCATATCATGATACTTCTCTTGCTGATTAAGTTGTTTCAACTTTCGATCTTACGATCCGGTCTCTTGAATATCAGGTAAAAAACCCAATTTGTCAATACTTGTACAACTGTCTTCTGGCTTTGCTTGGTAGAGCGACCTGTTTTCTCGATATTCCCCCCTGATATGCTAATCTCCCGCAAGCAGGCGACTTTTTAGCGATTAGATTTGTGTTGCCTTTTGTTGGAGAGCGTATTAACTTAGTGGACGAACAAACCAATCCGCTGCTGTGAGTCGCCCTCTTCAGGCGGATTCGGTTTTGAGTGAAAAGAGGGGGTCCTGATGGGATGTTAAGAGAAGAAAACTTAGAAGAGATGAGGAGGTCAGTATGTCCGGACACTCTAAATGGAGCACGATAAAACGCAAAAAAGGCAAGGCAGACGCGGCGCGGGGAAAGATATTCACCAAGCTGATCAAGGAGCTTACCGTAGCCGCGAGAGAAGGTGGAGGAGATCGCGACGCGAATGCCCGCTTGAGAAGCGCCGTTCAGGCGGCCAAGGCCGCAAACATGCCGGCATCGAACATCGATAAGGCCATAAAGAAGGGAACCGGAGAACTTCCCGGTGTATCCTACGACCAGGTCAGTTACGAGGGTTACGGTCCCGGTGGTGTGGCGGTATTGGTGGAGACCTTGACCGACAACAAGAACCGCGCCGTCTCCGACGTCAGGAACATCTTCGCCAAACACGGGGGGAACTTGGGAGAGGTGGGATGCGTGGGATGGATGTTCCAAAGGAGAGGCGTCATTCAGGTGGACAGGGGAAAGGTGGACGAAGAGCAACTGTTGGAGATAGCGCTGGAGGCGGGCGCTTCCGACATGTCGTCCGAGGAAGACTACTTCGAAGTGGTAACCCCCTTCGAGAAATTCGATGCAGTCAGAAAGGCATTGGATGGAAAGAACATACCCATGAACCAGGCGGAGCTGACCATGATCCCCCAGACCACCATCAAACTGGAGGGCAGACAGGCGGAACAGATGCTCAAGCTGATGGAGGAGTTGGAGGATCACGACGACGTGCAGAAGGTGTATGCCAACTTCGATATCGCCATCGAGATAATGGAGCAGATGAGCGCGTAGTCAGTTTGCAGTTGGCAGTATTCAGTCGGCAGGAAGAATGAGAAGAGAAGACGGAGTGACAATCTTAGGGGTGGATCCGGGCAGCAAAGTCACCGGTTATGGTTTGATAAATTCGAATGGCGACAAGAATACCCTGATAGAAAGCGGGGTCATCGAGCCTGGTACTCGCGCTGCTCTCCCGGAGAAGCTAAAGGAGATTTTCGAAGGGCTGCTTAAAGTAATAGAGGACCATCGCCCCCAACAGTTTGCCATCGAGCAGGCCTTCTATAGCAAGAATGCAAGGTCGGCACTGATAATGGGGCAAGCGCGGGGAGTGGCAATTCTGGCCGCTTCCAAGTCCGGCATCCCCATAGGTGAGTATTCTCCCAAGGAGGTTAAGTGCGCCGTCGTGGGTACCGGAAATGCATCCAAGTCCCAGGTGCAGTTCATGGTGCAGAAGCTCCTGAGACTGAAAGAGCCGCCCCAGCCTCTGGATGCGGCCGACGCCTTGGCCGTTGCCCTGTGCCATGCTCAGAGAATCAGACGTAATTACATAATGTCTACCAGAGTGTCTGCTGATTGATATGTTTTATGCTTGGTCAAAAACCGTTAAGCGTCAAATCTTGAATTCGGTAGCGACAACACTCTTCTGATTTTTTGACTTGTGTCTAAATGAGTGGCTATCATCGAACGGTTTATAAAGTTGTAGTACCAGAACCTAACTTAAGTTAGGTTCTGGTAAGCAAAAAATCATTTTTTCAGTTTGAATTGCTTAATCTTGGAATTCTGAAACGAAAAGAAGATATTTAAGGACAGAAAATTGATCGCCTATCTGGAAGGGAAACTAATTGAGAAAAACCCTACCCTCTTGATCTTAGAGGTGAACGGGGTGGGATATGCGGTAAACATCCCGGTCTCAACTTACGGTAGTTTAGTTGAGACTGGTCAGATGGTTAAGATTCTGACCTATCAACACGTACGGGAGGATGAGCTTAAGCTCTATGGGTTCTCCACCAAGCCAGAAAAAGAACTTTTTGAGTTATTGATCGCGGTGAATGGAGTAGGACCGAGAATGGCTTTAAGCATTCTTTCCTGCATTTCAGTGCAAGAGTTTCAGAGATCTGTTCTTCAGGAGGATTTAGATGTTTTGACCGCCATCTCCGGTGTAGGCAAGAAAAAGGCCCAACGGCTGATAGTCGAGTTGAAGGAGAAACTGGGCAAGGTGGATTTAGGTGAGAGAAAGGATATGAGGGAAGAAGAGGCCATATTAACTCCGGCGGTGGACGAGGCAGCTTTGGCCCTGATCTCACTCGGCTACACCAAAGTTGATGCCAGGAGGGCGTTAGAGAAGGTGACTAATCAGGCGAACGAGGCTTTGCCTGTGGAGGAGCTGATAAAAAGGGTGTTGAAATATACCAAGTGAAAGGCAGTGATGAGCCGACATCTTTTTTTTGATTTGGGCTGCAGGACGATGAAAAGAAATTGTCGGAGAGGAAAGCTACAACGTAGTTAGATTGACAAACGGAGAGGTTGACGTTGCCACAGAGGATCACGGTTCCGGACAGGCTGGAAGATGAATTCGAATATGATGTCACCTTAAGACCCACGAAATTCGACGAGTTCGTGGGTCAGGAGAAGGTCAAAGAGAACCTGAGCATCTTCATCCAGGCTGCCAGGAAAAGAGGTGAGCCTTTGGATCACGTCTTGTTCTACGGTCCTCCCGGGTTGGGAAAGACCACGCTGGCCCACATAATCGCCAGGGAAATGGATGCAAATATCAAGTCTACCTCCGGCCCGGTGATGGATCGGCCGGCAGACTTAGCCGGGCTTCTGACCAACTTAGGTGAGAAGGAGGTTTTGTTCATCGACGAGATTCACCGGCTCAACCACGTGGTGGAGGAGTACCTGTATCCAGCCATGGAGGACTTCAAGATAGATATTATGATAGAGAAGGGTCCATCTGCCCGTTCGGTGAAAATCGACCTGCAGCCTTTCACCCTGGTGGGGGCCACCACCAGGGCCGGTCTTCTCACCTCACCTTTGCGCTCAAGATTCGGGGTGGTGGGGAGACTGGATTTCTATCAGCCGGAGGACCTGTATAAGATCGTTCTGAGATCGGCCAAGATATTAGAGGTTAGCATCGACAAGGAGGGAGCCCGGGAGATCGCCAATAGATCCAGAGGCACACCCCGGGTGGCCAACCGAATTCTTCGCCGGGTGAGAGACTATGCCCAGGTCAAGGCGAAGGGAAAGATAGACCGGCAGGTTGCCCACGACGCTTTGCTTATGCTGGACGTGGACGAACTGGGCTTAGACGACATGGACAAGAAGATAATGGAGGTAATCATCCACAAGTTCAAGGGCGGCCCGGTGGGGATAAACACCCTGGCGGTGGCCGTAGGTGAGGAGGGGGAGACCATCGAGGAGGTATACGAGCCGTTCCTGATTCAGGAGGGGCTCTTAAATCGCACCCCGCGGGGCAGAACCGCCACCGAGCTGGCATACAAGCATTTGGGCATAACCAGGGAGAAAGGGGCACAGGAAAGCTTATTATGACTCGGATTTCAGAAGGTAAATCAAAACAGCGGCGGACGGCGGACAACCGACGGCGGACTTGTGGGAGGTGGGGAGGATGAGAATTCTGCTGCACGTCTGCTGTGCCAATTGCGCCATCCATCCCTTCAAAATGCTCTCGGTGAACGGGCATCAGGTATTAGGGTATTGGTACAACCCCAATATCCATCCATTCACCGAATACCAGAAGAGACTGGATGCGCTAAAATCGCTGGAGGGGACGAAGTCCCTTCCGGTCTTCTATAACGATTCGTATGATTTGGAAAAGTTCCTGAAGGTGGCGATCCTGGATGTGGAGAATCGCTGTCGATTCTGTTATACGATCAGGCTGATAAAAGCCGCCAGCTATGCCAAGGAGCAGAACTTCGATGCCTTCACCACCACGCTTTTGATCAGTCCCCATCAGAAGCATGAATTGATAAAACGGATAGGCGAGAAGATCGGGGGAGATCTGGGGATTAAATTCTTCTATGACGATTTCCGGCCGGGTTTCTACGAGGGAAAGAACGAAGCCAAAAGTATGGGGCTCTACAGTCAAAAATACTGTGGCTGCATATTCAGCGAAAAGGAGCGGTACCTGCGCAAAGCCAAAGTGGAGAATGTGAAAAAAGTCTGAGAATGTCAGTTGCCTGTGATCCGAAACAGATCAACCTTTCCGAAGCAAACCCGCGAACAACGACCATGTTCGATACTTTTGCCAAGATTCTAATCGCCCTTGGGGTTTTCCTGATCTTAGGCGGCGTGATCGTCTTTGTTCTTGGCAAAACAGGCGTGCTCGGAAAGCTGCCAGGAGACATACATATCGAGAAGAAGAATTTAGAATTCCATTTCCCCGTGGTTACCTGTATCATAACCAGCATCATCCTTTCACTTCTGCTCTCGGCAGTTTTCCTCTGGTCTAAGAAATGAGCATTTCGCTGAAAGATTACAACTACCCTCTTCCCAGAAGTTTGATTGCGCAGTATCCGGCGGAAAAGAGGGATCATTCCCGGCTTTTAGTCCTGGATAGAAAAAGCGGGAGAATCGAACACAGGCTTTTCTACCAGGTAATTGACTATCTGGATGAAGGTGATGGTCTGGTTATCAACCAAACCAGGGTTTTTCCCGCCCGGGTCTTCGGGATAAATCAAAAGAATGACCGAAAGGTGGAGGTCTTCTTCTTAAAGGAGGTGGGCAGCAAACTGTGGGAGGTTCTGGTAAAGCCCCACAAAAAGGTTCCGGAAGGCTCCCTCATCGCCTTTGACCAGGAAGGCTTGGCCTGTGAGATATTGGGGCGGACCGAGTCGGGAAGCCGGCTGGCAAAGGTCAGTTCTGATGGAGACCTCTTCGAGGTTCTCGAGAGAATCGGAAGGGTACCGCTCCCCCCGTATATAAAGAGAGAACCGGAAGCAGGTGACAAGAATACCTACCAGACTGTTTATGCCAAGGAGACCGGAGCGGTAGCGGCTCCGACTGCCGGGCTCCACTTCACCGCGGAGCTGCTGAAAAAGATCGCAGGTAAGGGTGTGGAAAGAATCGCTATAACCCTTCACGTGGGCTGGGACAGCTTCAGGCCGGTTCGGGTGGAGCATCCTGAAGAGCACACCCTGGCATCCGAACACTTCAAGATCGACCAGTCCTCGGCTGAGAAGATCAACCGGATCAAAAGATGCGGGAAAAGGATCGTGGCCGTGGGGACCACCACGGTGAGAGCGCTGGAGACCGCAGTGGAGCAGTCCGATGGGGGGGAGATGAAACCACAATCAGGCTGGACCAAGAAGTTCATCTATCCCCCCTGCGAGTTCAAGGCGGTGGACTCCCTCATCACCAATTTTCATCTTCCCCGGTCGACCCTGCTCCTTTTAGTCTCTGCTCTTGCCTCAAGAGAGCTGATTCTCAAAGCCTACCAGGAGGCGGTTAAGGAGAAGTATCGGTTCTACAGCTATGGGGATGCGATGTTGATTGTTTAGAAAGCTGGTCAGCGGATGGGTCAACGAATTAAGCAGATTGGTCAACGGATTAAACGGATGCAACGGATGGGTCAACGGATTAAACAGATGGAGCGGATAGAATCTTAGGGGAATTTGTAGGGGTCGGATTTCCAACGGATCCGTAGGACATCCGACCCGAATGACCTGGAGGTGGTCTTGAACGCAGTTGCCGTCATAGTGGCAGGAGGACAGGGGACAAGGATCGAAGGAAAGCTGCCCAAGCAATTCCTGAACCTGGGTGACAAGCCCATCCTGGCGCACTGCGTGCAGAGATTCGAAACTTGCGAGACGATCGATCAAATCGTTCTGGTCGTGCCGGAGGATTACCTGGAGTACTGCTCGCAGGCCATCGTGGATCCGTACGATTTCAAGAAGGTGAAAAAGATCGTCTGCGGAGGCAGGGAACGGCAGGACTCAGTTTACCTTGGCCTGAAAGCGTGTCCCAACAGCACCACGGTGGTGGCCATCCACGATGGTGTCAGGCCCTTTGTCTCCCCGCTAAAGATATCGGAGTCGATCAGGTTGTGTGAGGAAAAGAAAGCGGTGATACTGGCCGTTCCGGCGAAGGATACCATAAAGAGGGTTGAAGGGAATTCGGTCGTGACCACGCTGGATCGAAAAAAGTTGTGGCTGGTACAGACCCCGCAGGTGTTTGAATACTCATTCATCCTGAATGCATATGAGAAAGCCATGGAGGAGGGTTTTGTAGGAACGGATGACGCCATGCTGGTTGAAAGATTAGGAGAGGAGGTTGCGGTTGTTGAAGGGGAATACCAGAACATAAAAATAACGACAGCCGAAGATTTGGTCATAGCTGAGAAGTTCATTCGGACGTATGAGAAATAAGGCATACCATCGGTTGGGAGCAAAAAGAGATGCTTAGAGTTGGATTCGGTTACGATGCGCACAGATTGACAGAGGGGAGGGATCTGATCCTGGGGGGAGTAAAAGTGCCACAGGAGAAGGGACTTCTGGGGCATTCGGATGCAGACGTTCTCTCTCACGCTGTTGGCGAGGCCATCCTTGGCGCATTGGTCTTGGGCGATTTAGGGACGCATTTTCCGGATACGGATCAAAGATACAAAGACGTCTCGAGTCTGAAAATCCTGGCGATGATAAATGATCTGGCAGAAAAGGAGAATGCCAGCATAATAAACATAGATTCGACCATCGTGGCTGAAGAGCCGAAGTTGGCCGGGTATATCCCAAGAATGAGAAAAAACATCGCAGGCGCTTTAGAGATTGACGTAGATTGTGTCTCGGTGAAGGCGACCACAACGGAGGGGATGGGATTTGCGGGAGCAAAAGAGGGGATGGCCGCTTACGCAGTGGTTCTTATAGAGAAAAAGCGACCGTAGGTTCGAAATGTCCCCCGCCAGGGGGACTTTCGGACATGCAAATCATTTGAATTCGATATGAGCGAACTTGTCTGGCTCAAAGTTGAAAACGTTTTGAACCTGGCTCTGACATACGGTGCCCTGTGGTTTTATGTTTTCATTTTATTCAGTAATTTTTTCGAGAACATATTTCCTCCATATCCGGGAGACGTGATCACCTTCGCAGGAGGATATTTGGCGGGAACCGGCCATCTTAACTTCCCCTTGGTCTTCCTCTGTGCTGGTTTCGGATGCTTCAGCGGAGCGATGATTCTCTACCTTCTGGGGAGGGGTAAAGGGAGAAAGCTCTTTCTCACCAGGGGAAAGGGGGTTTTCGATCGGGCTCACCTGGGAAAGGTGGAAAGGTGGTTCGCCAGTTACGGGGAGAAGGTTCTGATCCTCAGCCGGTTTCTTGCCGGGGTGAGATCCGTGGTCGCGCTGGCTGCGGGTGTGGGGAACGTGAGTTTAAAGAAAATGACCATCTACACTTCCATAAGCATTATCCTGTGGAACGGCATAATTCTCCTCTTAGCCTTCAAGGTGCAGCAGAACTGGCGGGAGATTCTTCAGATATTGCAGATTTATAACAAGATAGTCTTGGCAATAGTTGTGGTGATAGCGCTGATCTGGCTGTTGAAGACATTCAGAGGTAAATCGGTCAACGGATGAAGCAGATGGGTCAACGGATGGAGAGGATGAAACGGATAAACCTAAGGACAGGCTCGTAGGCAGGGCTTCCAGCCCTGCAGCAGCAGTCAACGGACTGAACGGATCAAGCGGATAAGGTCGGGGAGGAATTTGTAGGGGCCGGATTTCCAACGGATCCGTAGGACATCCGACCCTCGGAAAAGCGACAAAACACCACGAGGAGAAAAATTGAAGATACTAGTCTTGATGGGAGGAACCTCGGCGGAGAGAGACGTTTCCTTAGCTTCCGGGGAGGCCATAGTGCAGGCCTTAAAAGATGCCGGGCATCAGGTGCTGGCGCTGGATGCGGCGCAGGGGCAGGAACTTCTGTCGAACGATGGAAAATACCTGCCTGGAGGTGTGAAGCAGAAGCCGCCGGACGTAGCTGAATTAGAGAGAAAAAGCAAGCGGGCAGCTCTGGAGGCCATCCACTCATTTGATCTCTCTGAGGTGGACGTGGTATTTCTGGCCCTTCATGGAGGACAGGGGGAGGATGGGACAATCCAGGCACTTCTGGATCTGACCGGAAAGCCTTACACCGGATCCGGCGTGCTGGCCAGTGCGCTGGCTATGGACAAGGCCATGTCCAAGAAGATTTTCGAACGGGAAGGCATACCGACGCCGGAGTGGTTTCTTGTCGACGACCCTGACTTTTCCAATGCTTCCCACACGGTTGGAAAAATCGAAGACAGCTTTGGTTTCCCTTGCGTGGTCAAGCCCAACAACCAGGGTTCCACGGTCGGTCTTACCGTGGTTGAGAAAGGTGAGGATTTGAAGAAAGCTCTTGAATGCGCCCGGGAGTTCTCCAGCCGCATTCTGGTGGAGAGGTACATAACGGGGAGGGAGCTGACGGTTGGCGTCTTGGGAGATACGCCGTTGCCGGTGGTGGAAATCATCCCCGAACACGGGATTTATGATTACGAGTGCAAATATACCCACGGAAAAAGCAGCTATGTGTGTCCGGCTGAGATCTCTGAGGAAAAAACGAAGGAGATTCAGGCGATAGGCTTGAAGGCCTTCAAGGTTTTGGGATGTGAAGGTTACGCCAGGGTCGATTTCAGATACGGGGAAGATGAACGATTTTACTGCTTGGAGGTAAACACGCTTCCCGGCATGACCTCTCTTAGCCTGGTGCCCAAGGCAGCCAAAGCTCTGGGCATCGATTTTCCGGAACTGGTTGACAGAATCGCCAGATTGGCCTTGAAGAGGGACGAACCCCAGTCCTCGTAGGGCGGGTATTCTTGCCCGCCCAACTTCGCGGGGCCAGAGGCCCCGCCTACCGACGGTCGAGAGCATACTTCCTCGAACGACAGACATCCTTGCCCGCATTCCGAATCCGGTAGGGGCGGCATTCTTGCCTGCCCGGTTTGCCTACGTAAACTGCTTGTCTTGGCAGGGCGGGCATCTTGCCCGCCGGACTTCTCATAAAACGACCGCCGGAATCTGAGGCGGCTCACGATTCCGGCGGTTTGAATCTTCGCCCACAAGAGTTGTTTCCAAGAGTCAGCCCCTTAGAAATGGGCACTCACGCCAACGCGCTCCCCGGAAGAGAGGTGTACCCAGAGGTAGACGGCCTCGGTGTTCTTGGTCACCTTATGGAGAATGACCGTGGCAGAGTAGAGAGCAATTCTACCCTGTTCGGCCCAGCTTTTGTTGATCACCCAATTCGGCGTGGCCCCGGCGAATACCACGCTGTCGAGCGTCACCTCCGGGTCTGGTGACCAGAACCCAATGGTGATCACATCCCCGTCAACGCAGTTGCAGAAAGAGGAGGTATACGTCACTTTCCCAGCCGCGTCGAGATCCTCCACCGATGTCTTACACAAGTCCCACGCGTAAAGGCTGGCGGGGAGGAGGACGGGCAGGCACAGGGCCAGCAAGAGAAAGCAGAACTTTCTCATTCTCGGTTCTCACCTCCTTTCGGCTCACTGAGCAGGTGTCGACCTCGAAAAGTCCGATCTTTAGAGGTGGGAGATGAATGTGCTAAAACTGAACCTACCTGAAGGGAGTGGGGCAGTTCTTTGTGGGCGGGTCTTGGCCTGAGCCGTTCGTTCTTTGCGCCATTCGCTCCGGTTAAGGAGAACCACCATATGCCGATAAGAGAGATTGTAGAAGACAAGCCTTTTCGGAGGATAGCCGGTTGAGCCAAGGGACCTTTCGGTTCTCACCTCCTTTGCCTCAACCGAGCTATCCTCTTTTTTTGTAATCAGAACTCTAATTCAGTTCTGAAGTTGGTAGGGCAGGCATCTTGCCCGCCCGGTTTGGCGAGGCTGGAAGCCCCGCCTACGTCTGTTGATATCTGACCGGTAAAAGGACCGCCGGAACCCGTAACTACTCAGGATTCCGGCGGTTTGAATCTTTGCCAACAAGAGTCATTTCCAGGAGTCGCCCCCCCTAGAAGTGGGCGTTTACCCTGGTGTGCTCGGGGAGTGTTTGTTGCCCGATGCAGGCGCCCAGGACGTCAGGGGGCGCGATAAGAGCAGGATCAGAACTCGCAAAGCTCTTGATCCTCCACTGGTATACGCCGAGCAAACTGACTCACGATGCACGATGCACACACCGAATCAATCTCGCCTGATTCCAGGTATGGGTCAACCATCTTTGCAACGGTGCTAACGTATTTTCCGTGATTTCTGTACAAGGCCGGATCTTCATTGCCAACGGTGTTCTGGACCAAGAGCTGAAGCTCTCCGCAAGTGATTGGATCTTGCGCCGGGACCTGAGCGATGACGGCACAAAACAGGCAAAACACCATAGCGAACGCGATGAGATTTCTCTTACTCATTCTTTGGCTCCTCCCTAGACTGCGCTTACAGGTTTTCGTTTGTGTACGGCAATTGACTCAACCTTTTTTCCCTTCCTCACCTCCTTTCTCTGAATTTGCTTCCCGGGGCTTGCGTCACCTCCTTTCGAGTTTTGGTGTTTGGCGTGGTGGCCTTTGTCAAAGAAACAGCACCCTGGCCACAGCGCTTTTAGTTACCGCTTCTTCCAAGCTCATGCGCGTTTTGTCAGGGTCAGGAGTACCTGACTGCCGCACACGCTTCCCTTTTCTCTCCGTCACGTTTCTGTCTGTGCTTTAGTTCGTTTGACCCATTCCATCGACGGCGGTATCTGCTGCATAAAGTGTGAATTCGTGGGGCGGGCACCCTTCGGCTAAACCCCTCAGGGCAAGTTCCTGCCCGCCGGGTTTCGCTAAAAGGACCGCCGGAACCTGAGGCTGCTCACGATTCCGGTGGTTTTAATCTTTGCCCACAAGAGTCGTTTTGAAAGAGTCAGTCCCTTAGAAGTGGGCATTCACCCCGATGTGCTCCCCGGTAGAGAGGTACACCCAGAGGTGGATTGTGTGCGTCTTCTCCGTTACCTTGTGGAGTATGGCGTCTACTGCATAGAAGGTAACTCCACCCTGTTCCGCCCAGCTTTCGTTGCTCTTCCAATGCGGCGTTGCCTTCTTGAAGACCACGCTGTCAATTGTCACCCCCGGGTCTGCCGGCCAGAGCTCGATGGTGATCACATCCCCATCCACGCAGTTGCAGAAAGAGGAAGTGAAGGTCACTTCCCCGGCCACGTCGAGAGTCTCCACTGAAGTCTCGCACATGTCCCAGGCATACAGACTGGTGGGGAGGAGGACGGGCAGACAGACGGCCAGCAAGAGATAGAAAAACTTTCTCATTCCGGTTCTCACCTCCTTTCGGCTCACTGGGGAGGTGTCGACCTTGAGAAGTCCAATCTTTAGAGGTGAGAGACGAATGTGCTAAAACTGAACCTACCTGCAGGGAGTGGGGTAGTTCTTTGTGGGCGGGTCTTGGCCTGAGCTGTTCGTTCTTTGCGGGATTCGCTCCGGTTAAGGAGGACCACCATGTGCCGATAAGAGAAATCAAAGAGAAAAGCGCCCTTACCGAGGATAGCCTGCCGAGCCAAGGGACCTTTCGGTTCTCACCTCCTTAGCTTTTAGTCGGGCTATCCTCTTTTTTTGACAAGCTGCCGGCTGTCTTTCAGTCCCTGGATTCTGCTGATCCCGGAAGGCTCAGCCATCATTCCTCCCTGTTATCAACTTCGCCCGAGTCA
Source organism: Candidatus Zixiibacteriota bacterium (assembly GCA_049643405.1). Taxonomy (GTDB): domain Bacteria; phylum Zixibacteria; class MSB-5A5; order MSB-5A5; family SM1-73; genus SM23-73-3. The sequence goes on along the minus strand of JBARPX010000147.1, from coordinate 31,276 downwards.
TCTTGGATCGACCAGTCCTAAAAGAAATATGGGGGATTCCCCATACCCTGTTGTAAGTTCTCTAAGGATTGGAGTGAAAAAAGAAACCCTGCTCCATGTCCGGGTTTTGACCACGGTTTCATCGGCCGGTTAATCTCATGATAATCAGCAGGTTCCGGGCTCTCTGCGGAGAGGTGAAATAGGGCGGGCATCGGCACGATGGTTGCTTTTGGGTTGTCTGAAATCAGGACTCAATAGGAGGCGCAAGAGATGAAAAGAAAACCACTCAGATGTTTCCGAAACCAGAAAGGAATAACCCTGCTGGAAGTGATGATCTCAATGCTCATCCTGGGGTTCGGCGTTTTAGGCTTAGCGCCGATGCTTGTCGTCTCCATGTTCGGTAACTCTTACTCAAATCAAGTAACGGTGGCAGACGCCATAGCTCTGGATCGGTTTGAGGAGATAGAGACCTGGCCTCTGGTCAGTCCGATTCCTTACACTCAGACGGTGAACACTGTGCAAAACATCTTCACCAGACAAACGCAGATAGACGACAGCTCCTCCGATGCTTCAATCCCGGCCGGGGTGTACAGGATTGAGGTCACCGTCACCTGGACAGACCAGCAGGAGGTGCCCAGATCGGTGAGCTACTTTAGCTACAAAGCAAAACCGTATTGATGGGAGTGTAAAATGGCTCGAATCAGAGAACAAAAGGGGATCACGTTAGTGGAGCTTCTTATCGCTGCCTTGATGACCTTCGTCATAGGCAGCGCAGCCATGGAATTCTATGCTTCACAGCATAATCAGTGGCTGGCTCAGACGGACGTATCGGACATGCAGCAAAACGTGCGAGCACTGCTGGATGAACTGACCAGAAACATAAGGTCCGCCGGCTACGGGATCATAACCGGCCATCCCAGGATTCAGGTGAGTTCGAACGCCCTGACCGTTTATCGAAGGGATTCAACCAAGATAGACACCATACAGTATTATGTTTCCACGGCAGTCGAGGGTCACCCCAACTTAGTGAAGCAGATCAATCAGGATAGCCCTCAGGTTTTTGCAGAGGATATCGAATCCATTCAATTCGCGCAAACCGGCAATCTCATTACCATAACGCTGGTGGCGCGCGAGGGACGAAGAGATCCAGAGTTGTACGGGGACGGGTATCGGCGCAGAACGCTAATTGCCGCTGCCGAATTGAGGAACGGATCGTGAACATTTGAGGAGGTTTAAAATGATAGAGCGATTGCGCAGTAACCAAGGCTCAGCCCTGCTCATGGCGCTCTTGATCATGCTGATGTTGACCCTGATTTTTGCGGCAGCCGTGACCACCTCGGTCACGGACATAGACATCGCCAAAAACCAAAAAGAGAGAACCATGGCCTTTTACACCGCCGAGGCGGGACTTCAGTTAGCCATAGGGGTCTTGAGAGTCAACTTCAATGAGCTGAACAACGACACCCTGGAGGCTTGGATTAACGCCAGTTCCGCGATTGGCGATGGTAACTTCAGCTTGGGCGTCGCCGGGACGTCTCCCTTCAAGACCCTTACCTCCACCGGCCTGAACCGGGACGGGGAAGCAGCCCTGCAGGTTACGGTGAAAAGGAAAAGAAGCCCCCTTAACATATGGGATAACATCATTTTTGCTGGAACCGGACAAGCCGGGGGAGCGATTTCCGGCAACGTGAACCTGCACGGCTCGGTGCACATCCTGGGTGACGACTTGAACGACGGGGACATGGCGATGGAATTGACCGGGTCCGGTAATATACACAACAACTATACCGGCATCACTGCCACCCTTTCCTCCCGCCTGCCTTCGCTGGACACCACCACTTTCAACGGAGAGGTGCTGAGCACGTTGGATGCAGAGTTGAGAGCCAAAAAGGGCCGGATCGACATCTCGGGGTTCTCCAACGTGGGTTTTCCCGACGTGTCGGGTGGTTCGCCGCAGATAAAGGAAACCTTGGATGGCACCTACGTGACCGACGGCTACGGCGGTAACAAAGGTGAAAGCAGCGTATACTCGGACAACGGCACCGCTGATGGCTATGACCTGGGTGACGCGATGAGCCTGCCGGGTCTCGACGATTCTTACACCGATCCCAATACAGGAATTACCTATCCGACCTATATGAACTATCTGAACAACAACGCTCTGGTGATAAGCGGGGATCTGACCCTGAAGCCGGGAGTGGCCACAGCTTCCGTCTCCAACGGCTTTGGGAGTATCTCCATGGATGCCAGCGGAAACCTGCAGATCAGCGGGATCGTCTACGTAACCGGAGACATCGACATTGAATCCGGGAAAGGTACTTATATTCACACGCCAGTGATATTTGACGGTAGAGGAACCCTGGTTTCCGAGCAAGACATTACAGTAGGTACGCACGTTCTTTCCCAGGGAACGTTTCCCACCGACGATGTGCTGGGATTCATAGCGTACGATGATGTGGGCATAGGGACCGGGCCAGGCGACGCGCAGCTGAGCATAATGGGAGCCTTTTTTGCTGGTGACCAGATCACCAACAAGAAACAGAATCAGCTTGCCGGTGCCATGGTCTCCAACTACTTCCAGATCGATAACGTGCCGGATCTGTTCCACGTGCCTTCAATTGTCGACAACCTCCCGCCGGGCATGCCCGGAGGTGAGACGATTGACATCTACACCTACAAAGTGGTCAACGGAACCTGGCGTGAGCTGTGATGAAAAGGAGAGATATATGAAGATGAAACATAACACCAAAGGTTTTACCGTTCTGGAACTCACCATCGTGGCGGTGGTAATTGCCGTGATCTCCGCGCTGGCGATACCACAGTTTGCAAAGGTGATGGAGCGGCTAAAGCTGAAGACCGCGGGGCGGGACGTGATTTCGTCCATGAGATTAGCCAGATCCAGCGCCGTCTCACAGAGGGACCAGTTCGGGGTCTACTTCGACTACACCGAAGGTCAGTACGTCCTTTTTCACGACCTGGCAAACCCTTCATCCTTTACTTATAATCCCGGCTCGGATACCATCATAGTGACCAACGTCTTGCCCGGAAGAGTCAATATCGGCTACGTCAGCTTTCCCAGTTCCGCCGTTATTTTCAGGCCGAACGGGTCAGCGGCCAGCAGTGGTCAGGTACTGCTGTACTCCTACTCGGAGGGGGAGCAGTACTTGGGCTCGCTGACGGTCGATGTTCTGGGCAGCACCGGGAGGGTGAAGCTGCTTTTGGACGATTATTACTTTGGTGAAGACTGACCTGCGCTGTGGTCTGGTCACGTTGTCGGGACAGATTCCTTGGCGGTTACTCGATACAGAGCCTCCTGCTCAAAATTTGCACAATCTGCGTTTCCTGAATCCAAAAGAGGAAAAAGGGCTTGACATGGAGCCAGAGGTCTGGTTTGTTTCTCACATTGGAACGGGAGTCCTTCGGAAGGCGAATATCAAGCGCATCGCTTATAATGGGATTTGTTGACCTCGTCCAGGGGATAGCCCCAACAGGGAAGACCCAACCGATTATCAAAAACTAATATCAGGGTGTTACTACGGTCAACATTCTGTACCGGAGAACCGATAAATCGGGTAGGAAAGAAAAGTCTGAGCAGAAACTAGTTGACACGAAGGTACGTGTCGTGCCATCACCTAAATCAGTTTTGCAAAGAATTCCCCCAAAGGAGGTGAAAATCGGGAAGGCAGATACTGCCCTGGGAGTCTGCCGGTGAGTTTCGTCTTTGAAACAAGAATGGAGTATGGACTATCCAACGGCACGGTCACGGAACTAATGGATGGATCTCTGAGTTTGGTCGCGCCAGGCTTCTGGCAACACCAGGCCAAGCTTTGCAAGCAAGACTACAAAATAGAAAAAATTAGCAAAGCGGATCGGAGGATTGAGGAAAAAAGGAGGATGCTGAGATGAAGAATAGACTTACCTTTTTGTCCTGTGTGAGTGCTTTCATCGGGATGTTGGCGCTGATTGCTTTCAGTCCAAACCTCCCCTTCTTATCGGGTGTGGCGGAAACGCCGAGCCAGCTCGCTTTTGCTCAAGGGCATGGCGGCCCGCATGGCCCGCATTACAACCTGAATTTAATCGGGGTCAAAAAGGACAAGAACCCTGATATGAATTGCGGTCAGGGACGCCGTATATTCGTCAAATTGTGGGGCAATACGAAGATAATGCTGGCGGAAGCACCTGAAGGGGAGGGTTTTGAGGTCCTGGATTGTAATGGGACAGATGGGCTAGCCAAATTCCAATTGCCCGACCCTTTCCCGAATGATGATCTGGTCACTGCATATGTGGTCTACGCACGGGCCTTGGGGACACCTGGCGGATGGAGTCACACTACCCTCTGCGCTGTAGATGAAGAGGGCGACACAGTTTGCTCAGGTGAGTACCTTGAGTTGAAACGAACCAAAGGGACGGCCCCAAAGTTCATAAATGCGACCAAGTATCTCCTGACCCTTTGTGTTGACATCGATGACGATGGCGACATGGAGCGGGTGGGTCTCTTTGACGACGCACTCGAGGGTTACTTCTGGGACTATGACAACCACGGCTTGAAACTGGCCCAACTGCGCTTCTATCCCGCCATTTCAGAAACGTTGACGCAGGATTGCCGGTAGTTCAGAGTGCTGTGTAGTTTTTTTTCGTAAACGATCTGCTTTGCACAGGCAGGCCTTGAAAGGCCTGCCTGTTTTTTGTTGCTCTCCCCCTGACACAGGTGATCCGGCTTCACAACGCTGGCAAGCTATGCCGGCAATCCTGAAAAAGATAAACAAATCATGCCGGCCACCGTATGTTTAGTAATTCTTTGTTGGAGCCGGAAGGCTCGAAATCGCATTGAACTCTCAGGATTTTCGGGAAATCAGATGAAGACACCGGAACTGAAAGCCGTCTTGTTTGACATGGGAAGCACCCTTATCGAGTTTGAGAACTCCACCTGGGACGTTCTGGGAAGAGTTTGTACAGAAAAAGGTTACGAGTTTCTGAGACAGAAAAACCTGAACCTGCCGGAGGTTGAGGAGTTCGCCGGATTGCTCGATGATGAATTCCTCAGGGCACGGAAGGAAGTGGAGAACAACCTTAATGAATTCAAAGCCGAAACGGTTGCCTGGAATTTCTTCCGCGTCCTCAATCTGAGCACATCCGACGGGCTTTGCGAAAATTTCCTGGAAGTTTATTACCAGCCGATCAGCGACCAATTGACCCGGATAGAGGGTGCCGAGGAGATCTTGAGCTGCTTCAAGCAGGGGAACCTGAAGATCGGACTGGTTTCCAACACCATCTTTCCAGAGAGATTTCACCTTCCGGAACTGAAAAAATTCGGGCTCTATCCCTACCTGAACGCTTACTTTTTCTCCTCCGGCGTGGGAGTCAGAAAACCACATCCGGAGATATTCTTGAAGGCACTGAACGCCCTGGACGTAGATCCTGCGCAGGCGGTTTTTGTAGGAGATAGATTGGTCGAAGACGTTGGGGGGGCTCAGAAGGTGGGGATGAAGGCGGTGCTGAGATATCACCAGGCGAGAGACTATTCGGCTCCCATAACCCCGGATGCGAGGATAGATGACTTGAAGGAATTGCCACAGGTGGTCTCAAGTCTTTTTGAAAAGTAGGCGATAAGTCTTTTAGAAAGCCGATAACCGTGATGGTTTTGTAGTCGCTCAATTCATTGAGCAATAGGAGCCCGATAAATCGGGCGACTACATTCATTTCGCCGCAGGAGAAAAACGCAAAACGAGGTGATCGAGATGCCGCTGCGATTCTACAATACTCTGACCAGAAAGAAGGAGGAGTTCTATACCATTCATCCGGGCGAGGTCAGGATGTACACCTGCGGACCTACGGTCTACGACTTTGCCCACATAGGAAACTTCAGGGCGTATGTCTTCGGTGACATACTGCGGCGCCATCTGGAATACAAAGGTTATAAGGTCACCTACGTGACGAACATAACCGACGTCGACGACAATACCATCCGAGGGTCACGGAAGGAGGGTATCGCACTTCCGGAATACACCAAGAGATACAAACAAGCGTACTTTGAGGACCTCAAGAGCCTAAACATCAAGCCGGCCGACGTCTATTCCGAGGCCACCGCTCATATAAAGGATATGGTGTCTTTGGTCAAAAGCTTGCGGGAGAAGGGCCATGCGTACGAGAACGAAGGCTCCACCTATTATCGGATCGCCTCGTTCCCGGACTACGGCAAGCTCTCCCGGATGGACATGTCCGGATTAAAGGCCGGCGTTAGGGTGGCCGCTGATCAATACGAAAAAGAACAGGTGGCGGATTTCGCCTTGTGGAAGAGATGGGAGGAGAAAGACGGCGACGTCTTCTGGGAGACTGAAGTGGGTAAAGGGCGGCCGGGATGGCACATCGAGTGCTCCGCCATGAGCATGAAGTACCTGGGCAATCATTTTGACATACACACCGGCGGAGTAGATCTGATCTTCCCCCACCACGAAAACGAGATCGCCCAGTCCGAGGCGGCCACCGGAGAGAAGTTCGTCAACTTCTGGCTGCACAACGAGCATCTGATGGTGGAGGGAAGAAGGATGGCGAAATCGTTGGGCAACTATTACACTCTGCGCGACATCCTGGAGAAAGGCTTCAACCCCATAGCCATAAGGTACCTGCTGATGGCAACTCACCACCGGCAGCAGCTCAATTTCACCTTCGACGGACTGGGAGCAGCTAAGAATGCCCTGCAGAGACTGTATGATTTTGCGGATAACCTGAAGCTGATCAAAGGTGAGAAGGATAATCCAGAGATAGACGGGGTGCTGCAGAGGGCGAAGGAAGCTTTCGGGGAGGCGTTGGACGACGATCTTAACACCTCCGAAGCTCTGGGTGTGACATTCACCCTGGTCAAAGAGGTCAACCGGTTGATGGATGAAAAAGCGATCTCCGGTTCGGATGCCGGCAAGGTCCTAACCGTGGTGAACGAGTTCGACTCCGTCCTCGGGCTGCTGAAGAGAGAGGAACTAATCTTAGACCAAGAGGTGAAAGCGCTGATCGAAAAGAGAGTCAAGGCCAGGAAGGACAAGGATTTTGCGCTGGCAGATCAGATACGAAAGGACTTAGAGGAGAAAGGGATCATCCTGGAGGACACCCCGGAGGGGACCAAATGGAAGAGAAAAATATAGAGTCCAAGCGTGGCAGTTTCCTTCAGCTTCCGTAAGTAGAAGTCCTGTTCGAGATTCTTTCGCATTTGAAGTTCATCCTGGCTCCGCAAAGGTTCATGCTGTCCTCGCCGTAATCGGAAAGATCGGACAAATCAAGAAAGGCTAAGTATCTTTCCTGTGGGGGGCGTTCACCAACGTGTTGAATCGTTCCCATATTTATTGCCACTAAACTAACTTCGCATCAAACTCTCGAACAGTCCATCCCAAGTTCTGCCTGTTATCTAATCAGTTAGATCATAACGGATTAATGTCTTTCTTCAGCCAGCACCGACAAGTTGGCATGGCAGTTGCAACGGAGTATTTCCCAAAGCGCAGAAGTCAGCACAAGCTTGGGGGCAGAAAGGGGGGCAGTTCCAGCAAGAGAGTTTTTCTAAAGTTTGCTATTAGCTTGCCGATACGCACGTTAGCGGAAGCTAAAATGGAGATGGCTTCCGTAAGAACCCGGTTCTTCACAGGGTTCTGGAGAAGGGGACGGTCGTTTCAATAGGAAACACAAGAAACAACATAATGAAGGGGGGTGAAGAAGCATGAAGACCATGCGCAAGCTTTTGGGAAACCAGGCCGGATTCACTCTGGTCGAGTTGGCGATCGGATTGGTCATCATCGGACTGCTGATCGGAGCCATCTTAGGTGGCGCCCAGATGATCAAGAACGCCAAGATCAAAAGGCAGATATCGGACCTTCGCGGTCTCTACGGAGGGGTCTACACCTACTTCGATAGATTCCTGCAGCTGCCCGGCGACATCAATGCTGACGGTTATTTCGATTCCGATTCCGCGGTGTGGTACGATGTGCAGACCGAGGAGCTGGCTTACGAGACCAAGAGGAGCCCGTTCGGAGCCAAGTACTACTTTGGCGCCGACACAGCTGGAACGCCAACCGCCCACAGGAACGGCAACTTCATAATGGTGAGTCTTCCTCCGGATGTGTGCGAGAGCGTGGACAGGCAGCTGGATGATGGATTTGACAGCACCGGCTTTGTGGTGTCAAGCTCGACTTACACCGGTACTGCCAAGATCAATCTCTACTACTTTGTGGACTAACTGGCGGACCAAGGGATAAAAGTCGGTTGGGAGGGGATACTGCTTGAAAAACAGTTTCCCCTCCCCACCGAATTTCCCGTGTAGACTCTCCACTTTTTTGGTCAAGGGGAGTAAGGGGTGATACTCCTTCTAAAGGCGTCCTCTCCCCAGATTTTGCAGGAAGTTCTTAAGGTTGGTTTCCTTCGGAAAAATACATGAAGCTCTCATTTCGCCCGACGGCCGGGGGACGGTCAGGTGAGGGATTTACCCTCATAGAGCTGGCCATAACCATGGCCATAGTCGGTATCCTCACCGTCTCGGTCGTAGGACTCTTTGCCGCCGTAGGGAAAAGACAAAGAGAGATAAACACCAAAAAGGAGATGGAGACCATCCGGGAAGCGGTCTCGGGTTATTACCAGTCCTATCTGGTCTTGCCCACTCCGGATTCCGGCTACCTGGTTCCGGTGAGCGAACTGGATCTCTCGCCAAACGCGCAGGCGGACGAGATTTACAGCGGGCAGTACTATGCTTACGTGGCAACCAACGACGGATCGCCCTTTTCGGAGTTGCAGGTGGACGGACAGTCGATAGGAAACTCGGCCATGGTTTTAATATCCAGCGGTGTCAATCTGAAATTCGACGAGAGCAACAACGATTTAAGCGACGGTGTGTATACTCAAGACGGATCAACGGATGATTTCGACGACATCCTCCTCTATGTCTCGGCCAACCAACTGGCCTCCGACATTTCGTGGAGACGGGAGATAGAAGAGGAGGTGGCGGTCTTAAATCAGGCCGCGGTGATCCTGGCTGAAAACGACGACGATGGCGATGGATACGTGGACGAGGACTCCACCGATGCTCCGGGGAACTCCGACAGCAACACAGACTGGAATCTGGTGACGGGAACAGAGTCTTTGGTCAATGCAGGGCTTTTGTGGAACGCCGACCACGTAGTCGATCCCTGGGGAACGGAGTACTGCTGGGATTCATTCAATCACGAATTCTATTCTGCCGGGCCTAACAAGACAGACGAGGGCTGCGGCGGTGACGATATCTGTCCTTAAGAGGAGCGAAATCAGATGCTTGTCTGCATGGATTTCACAGGCCAAAAGGTCAACCTGGCCTGCGTGAAGAACGGAAAAGAAAAATCGGAGTCCTCCTCGGCAGCAGAATCGCCCGAGCTTGAGGTGATGGAATCCCTCGAAGTAAACGTCTCCGACCTTGAAGAGTATCTCCAAGGCAAATCCGGGGAAATCAAAGAGATAAGAGTCTCGGGCATGCTGGAACACACCTTTCATAAGATATTTGTGTTGCCTGATCTGAAAAAAAAGACGCTCAGGGCATCTTTAGAAAATGAGGTGGTAAAGGAATTTGGAGCTGGTTGCCAGTTTAGAGAACAGGACCTGGGAGAGGTGCCCGGTCCGGCTGACAAGATCAACAGAAAGATAATGGTCGCCGGAATAAATAGAGATGCTCTGGAGGACCTCTCGCGGGTGTTTGGCAGGTGCCGGATCAAACCGAGCATATATACAACCTATCCCTTGGCCCTGCAGGCGCTGTTGGAAAAAACGGGAGTCTTGTCCGAAGAATCCCTGGCTTTCGTGGTACTCGATTCTCCTACCACCCGGATCATCATCTTCAAAGGGAAGGAAATACGACTGACCCGGGAGGTCAACGCGGTCGAAGCGGACCTGGACCGTGAGAGTCCGGCTCTGGTTAAGGACATCTACCGAACTCTCCTCTTTTACAACAATACCTATCCTGAGGAGAAAGTGACCAGGTTGGCGTTGGCCGGAAGCTTGAGCAATTCGCAAATCGCGAAGAATGTCAGCGAAAAGACCGGAGCCGAGATCGCCCCTCTTGACCTTGGGGCCGTTTGCCGGGGAATCGAGGAAACGCCCGGCATTCATCACGGATGCCTGGGGCTGGCCCTGCTGAACCCGAACGAGGCTGGTCTCGGATTCGTGCCGTTCTCGGTTCAGGAGAAAAAGGCAGTAAAGAAGATGCTGACACTCTCCTCCTCTGCCTTTTTAGGCGTTCTTTTGGTGTTTGCCCTGATCATATCCCGATTTTCCTTGGATTTGAGAAATCTGAACGCGTTTCACGGGGGCGTAAAGGGAGAGATCACCATGAAGGAAGACAGGCTGAAGGAGATGCCTTTGGAATTCGTCTCTCAGTCTATTGAGACCACTCAGCCTCCCTGGTCCGATATTCTTTTGGAACTGGCCGCAGTGGTACCGCCCGGCGTGGCTCTCAAGACCCTTACCCTGAAGAACGTCAAGAAGATGTGGCGGGGGGAGGTCACCGGCATTGCAGATGGATCGGACGAGATTAACTCGCTTCTGCAGGTCGAGGAATTGCAGAATAGTTTCGCCAAATCACCCCTGTTCACCGGCGTCAAATTGATCGAAAGGAAACTGCAGGGCAACCAAGTTGTATTTAAGATAATTTATCAGCTGGACGTTTGACATGGGCAAGGATAAGATCATCATCATAGCCTTCGGCTTCCTGATTCTGGTGGTTGCCTTTATTGGGGTGAAGAAGATCAAGACGCTGAATGGTCAGATCAAAGAAGGGAAGGAACAACTGTCGAAGTCAAGCCAGAGGCTGGAGTATGTCGAAGAACTGGAGGAGTCCTTAGAGGAAAGAAGGATCACCGGGAAGGTGCTTATCGAGATCCCCAGGGCGCATGACCCGATAGCCAACAAGGTTCTGATGAGGAAATTCGTAACGAATTTCCTGTCGCGACTGGGGATGGAGGCTGAGGTGAAAGTGGACGGTGAGCGCAAAAGCAGAGACTTTCCTGATGTGATCACGGTTGATGAAGTGCCCCTTAAGATTGGTATCAAGAACTACGCCTCCTATGACCAGGTGATAAGAATGTTAAGGGAGTTTGGGAATTTCCCGTTCGTGGTGGAGGTACTCACCATAGGAGGCACGGACGTGGCTGTGCCCGGACATCTGAGGGTGCAGCTTAAATATTATGTTATACCGAAAGGTTCCTGACATGGATCTGCCAAAGGGTTTGAAATCCAAAAAACTCCTTCTCGTCGGCGCCGGACTGGTAGCCGTAATCCTGGTCGGGTTTTTCGCCATGAAGTTCATGACCTCGGGCGGAGCCGAGATGGTGCAGGAGAAGCCTCGCTCTGCCCCTCGATCGGAAAAGAAGATCTCTAAACCCCAGAAGAAGGAGGAGACCAAGTCTCCCCTTTTCCAGGCCATGGAGGCACTGAAGGATCCTTTCCGCAAGGAGGATCCGAAACTGATAGAGCTGCAGGACAAGCTGGGGCGGACGCAAAGGGAAATAGAATACCTGAAGGCCAGCCTGGAGGAGAAAAAGCTCAGGCAGGAGATCAGGGAGATAGAAAGGTCGCTAACCGGAGGCGATCAATCCGGAGCGTTGGAGAGCGAGGAGGCGACCGCATCATTACTCGGAACGAACGAGGAAGCCGGATCTCAAGAGCGTGTGCTGGTCAAGGCAATCTTAATCACTGATGAAGAAAAAAGTGCACTTTTGGTTTACGGAGATACAAAATCCTGGGTTCACCAGGGAGACCGATTTGATGTCTGGGAGATAAAGGAGATCAGGAAAGAGAGCGTGGTTCTTCTCAAGGATGGCAAATCGTTTGTCTTCTTCTATGATCGTCCGGGAATCATCAGGGAAGGGGAATCATGAGAAAATCCGATTTGACAAGGGGAATTCTCCTCGTTCTTTTTGCATTTCTTCTCCTGTCTGGCTGCGCCTCGAATTTGGCCCAGCAGGATGTGAACGAGGCGATGACGCGGATTGAGGAAAGTGACCAGACTCCGCCACCCATCCCGCCGGAGTTGAGCTTCTCCCCGGTGGTGGAAATCCGACCTGAGAGAGAAAAACTCTTCTCCTTCTCCGGGAAGGGAGTACCGCTGGAAGACGTGCTCGACGCCCTGTCAAATCAGGCCGACTTCAGCGTGATCTGGGACAAGGAGGTCAACCGAAGAACTCAAGTGAGCGTGAGCTTTGAGGATTTGACATTGAAGGAGGCCTTAGACGCCATATTTGCCCCAACCGATTACCTGTATTCCACTCTCAGCCCCACCCTTCACGTGAAACTCACCGATACGCGCGTCTTCGAGTTGGGATACGTTCCCAATAAGGTAAGATCTCAGATGCAGGTGGGAGGGGACGTGCTGGGATCCATTCCCAATGTCGGCGGAATGAGCGGCCAGTTTCAAATCACCGGGACGACCGATGAGGCAGCGGTCGACCTGTGGAGTCAGGTCGAGGAGGGACTGAAAAAGATAGTCTCCTCGGAAGGAAAATACTTCATAAATAGACTGGTCGGCGTGATAACGGTGACCGACCGGAAGAAGAACCTCAAGATGGCTGAAGAGTTCATCGGGAACCTAAGAAGAGCCCTATGCAGACAGGTGCTGATTGAAGCCGAGGTGGTTGAGGTCACCTTGGAGAGGGCTCAATCCTGGGGAGTCGACTGGTCGGCCGTGCATTCCTTCATAGCGGATAACAAAAACATAGACCTGACGGCCACTCAGACTCTGGGCTTACCCGGCTCGGTGGTAGAATTCACCGCTTCCCGGCACGATGCTAACCTGGTTCTCGACATGCTGGCCAGGTACGGAGAGGTCAACGTGCTCTCCAAACCCAGACTCAACGTAATGAACGGCCAGACCGCAATGATCAACGTGGGGCGGGTGATAAGCTACTGGGAGCTGACCGGACTCTCTGCCGGGGGGGAAGTAGGCCAGCCAATCGTCTTCCCGGAGCAGAAGACCGTGCTTCTGGGCCTGATCATGGGCGTAACCCCGTACATCTCCTCGGACGGTTACGTTACCCTGCAGGTGACTCCCATCGTGAGTGACGCCAGTTCCTTCTCCGAATTTCAGTTTGAAAATCAGACGCTCAAAGCACCTAATATTGACATCAAGGAGGCCAGCACCCAGGTGCGGATGAAAAACGGAGAGACCGTGGTGATCGGCGGACTAATCACCTCGAGGAGGACCGACACCGTACATAAGATTCCCCTGCTGGGCGACCTGCCCTTGCTGGGCTATTTTTTCAAACGCAAGGAGAAAACCGAACAAAGGGCTGAATTGGTGATTCTTCTGACCCCCCGGATCTCCGAGATCGATAGAGAGGGAGGTTAACATGAAGGTGATATTCAAGTCCCCCAGATTGGGAGAAGACGTTATCTGTGGCTCACCCGATCAGAGGGAAATCGTGTCATCGCCGGATCAAAAAAAAGGCCAAGGTCTCCTGCGGGTCGATCTTCTCGATTCGTACCGGAGCTTCTTTGGATTTAAGGAGTCGCCTTTTTCGGTCAGCCCCGACCCTAAGTTCTTTTTCTTTTCTCATTCTGCGGCCGAGGCGCTCAACCATCTGCGTTACGGCCTGTACGAGGGGCTGGGTTTCACCATGATAATCGGGGAGCCGGGAACAGGCAAGACCATGCTATCGAGATACTTTTTAAGCAAGGCCGGTGAGGATTTGCGAATAACCCACGTATCCGATCCGCGCCTCTCGCGACGAGAGCTTTTGCTCGCGCTTATGGAGGATTTAGGCTCATCGGAAGCCTCCCAGAAGGATCTGACCGAGAGGAGACTGATCCAACAGCTTTACGATCTGCTCCTGGCCGCTCACTGCCAGTCCAAAAAGGTGGTTATCTTCTTGGATGAGGCTCAAGGACTGGATTTTGAATTCCTGGAAGGGTTGAGACTCCTTTCCAATCTGGAATCTGAGAACCAAAAGCTGATACACATAGTTCTTTTTGGACAGACCGAACTGGAAGAGAAGCTGAGGGAGAAAAAGTTGCGGCAATTCGACCAGCGTATTCTAGTGAGATGTCGTTTACTCCCGCTTGAGCTTAAGGAGATCCGGCCATACATCCAACATCAGTTGAAGGTGGCCCGGGTTGACTCCGGCGTGGAGTTCAACCCGGAGTCGGCGAACAAAGTGTACGAGATATCCAGAGGTCTGCCCCGGATGGTTAACGTCCTTTGTGAAAGAGCTTTGATGTCTGCCTTTACTGGGAATAGCAGAAAGATCGGCGTGCAAAATGTGCTGGAGGGCTGGGAGAGCTTGCAGGGGATAAAGATAATGGAGAGAAGACTGTAGGCTATAGAGTGAGACTATGACAGATCAGGGAAACGAAGTGGGGCTGATAACGAAGACGGTGGAGAAGGTGGAGAAAAAAGAGACTCCGCCGGTCCAGCCGGAGGCACCACCTGAGCCTGACCGCGGTAGTGGCAAACCGAGGAGAAGGACACTGGTGATGGGGGCCGCGCTATTGGTGGTCGCCCTGTCTCTGGGCCTGGGTTACATGTTCTTTCTCAAGCCGGATTCGGAACCACCGGCAAATACTCCCCGCCGCTCGATAAGCGCCCGAAAGGAACCGGGGAGACTTGTGCAGAAGCCCGCCGAGGCGAAGAAGGATGCCGGCGTATCCACAACAGACCCGTCCCAGAAAAAAGGCACTCCGGTCCAATCTTCGAATAAAATCGGTGCCGGAGAAGGAAAGGCTACTGAGACCGCTGCTGCTTCAGAAGCTGTGACGGAGACGTTGCCTGCAGAGGAGGAGCGGTCAACCCAAGTCAGCCCGGCTGAAGAGGCCGGCCAAGAAGGCGAAGTTCCTGTCCAGGAAGATGAAAGGCAAATCTCCACAGATGTGGCCTCCGGTGAAGAGGGGGGTACGCTGCCTGAAGAGTACAGGGAGGATGAGACTCTCTCGCTCCCGCCAGAAGAGCTCTACTCAGACGAGACGACCCCCTCCTACGCTTCCGACCCGGGGAGGGAGTGGACTCAAACAGCAGTCGAGGTCACAGAGAGGTCAGCGTCCAGAGCGGAGAGATATTTCAAAAAGGGGGCATCTTATCAGCAAGAGGGCAGGCTGAGCCAAGCCATCGAGTCGTATAGAGAAGCCTTGACCTTCGATCCGGATCATCTGCCGGCACATGTGAACCTGGCAACCGCCTATCTGCAGACCAGCAGATTCAGGGAAGCAGAGCAGGAGCTCGCCTATCTGTATGCCGTAAAACCAAAGGATCCAAAGGTACTCTTCAATTTCGGGCTGCTACTGTACCGGACAGGCGAATACGTTTCCGCCGAGGCCAAGCTCAGAAAGCTACTGGAGCTGGATCCTTTTCATCTGGAGGCCAACCTTCTTTTGGCAAGCATCTACGAGGAGAGAGGAGGAGTCAACAAGGCACTTGAGCTCTGCAACAAGGCCTATCAGATCAACTCGGCTCATCCCCGTGTCCTTTACCAGCTGGGTAGAGCGTGGGATAAGGTGGGTGATTCGGCAGAGGCAGCAAAATACTATCAGCTTTACTTACGCACTCATTCGAAGAAAGAGAGTCAACTGGAGTTGGCTGTGCGCGGTCGATTGAATTATCTTCTCTCGCAAAAGGAGGAAAAATGACTGAGACACTGACTCCGACAATGACTCAGACATTGGGAGAACTGCTGCTGGAGACCGGGAGGATAACCAAGAGCCAGTATGAGTTGGCAGAGAGAGAGAAGAACCGAACGGGCGCCAAGTTCGGCGAAATCTGTGAAAGATTGGGATTCATAAGCCATGAAGAGGTGCTGCAGTTTGTGGGGCAGCAGTGGGAGGCGCCTTACCTTGATTTCTCCAACACTCACGTCGATACCGAAGTGGTCAAGCTAATTCCGGAGGAGGTTGCCAGATCATCCAAACTTATACCGGTGGCGGCAAGGGAAGGCGTGTTGACCGTTGCTATGGCTAATCCCAACGACATCAACGCCATAGACCGGCTGGGGGAAATCACCCAGTTGACCATTGAGCCAAGAATCGCTGACGAGGAAACCATCCTGAGCTATATAGACGAGCTTTACGGAATGACCGTCTCTCCGGAGAAGGTGATCGAGGAGAGCCTGAGCCAAGCTTTGAGCCTGGATGAGGTGGAAGAGGAAACGCCTCCGCTGATCAGATTGGTCGATTCCTTGATCGCCCGGGGGATAAAGGAGAGAGCCACGGACATCCACATAGAGGTTGATGAAAGCGTGGGTCGTGTTCGTTACAGGATTGACGGTGTCCTGCACACTGCCTTCATTCTCTCCAAAAAAATCTACCGTCCGGTTATCAGCAGAATAAAGATAATGGCCAGCTTGGATATAACCGAGAGCAGGATTCCGCAGGATGGAAGTTTCCGTTTCACCTACAATACCCAAGATATCGACGTTCGCGTATCCACCATGCCGGTTTTCTATGGTGAGAGCGTGGTGATGAGGATATTGCAGAAGCCCAAGTTTCTTTTGAGTCTGCAGGATCTTGGTTATTGGGGTGATAATCTTGAGAGGTTCAAGGTGCTGGTACAGAAACCCTACGGCATGATCGTGGTCACCGGTCCCACCGGGTCGGGTAAATCGACCACCCTCTACGCAGCCCTTACCACGCTGAATACCTTAGAAAAGAACCTGATTACGCTGGAAGACCCGGTGGAGTATCACCTTCCCATGAGTAAGCAGTCTCCCATACACGAAAAGGCGGGATACACCTTCGCCAAAGGACTTCGCTCTATTTTGCGTCATGATCCGGACATAATTCTCTTGGGAGAGATGAGAGACGAGGAGACCGCGGAGATGGCCTTCAGGGCATCCATGACCGGCCATTTGGTCTTCACCACCCTGCACGCCAACAGCGCTTCGGCCGCGGTGGCACGTCTATTGGACATGGACATCGAGCCCTTCGTGATATCCACCTCTCTCCTGGCGGTGATAGCCCAGAGACTGGCCCGCAGGATATGCTCCAAGTGTAAGGAAAGTTATACCCCTTCGGAGGAGGAGATCAGCTTCTATCCACAGCTGAAAGATTTGAAGAATCCAACCTTCTATCGGGGCAAGGGCTGCGAAAGGTGCAAGCATACCGGTTATCGGGGGAGAATCGGCATATACGAGGTGCTTGAGACAAATGAAGAGGTAAACCAGCTCATCCTCCAGAAAGCTCTCTCCGTCGAGTTAGAGAAGGCATCTGGGATGAAGAGCATGTTGGATGACGCGATTGATAAGATCCTAAAAGGGGTGACCACCACCGATGAGATTCGAAGGGTGATCGGGTAATGCCAAAATACACCTATCAGGCGGTCGACACCAAAAACAAACGGGTAAAAGGTCTCATTCTCGCCCGGGACCTGGGGCACGCGGAGGAACAGCTCAGAGAGCTGGGTCTGTATCCCATTTCGGTGCAGGCACAGGCAAAGCGCAAGTCCGGCGGCTTCGGATCCCGGAAGATCAGCTCAAAAGAAGTTCTTTCCTTTACTATCCAGTTGCATTTGATGTTCACCGCGGGTCTACCCCTGTTGCAATCCCTGCAGAATATCGCGGAGCAGGAGAAGAATCCCAAATTCCGGGATGTGATTCAGGATGTCTGCAGGAAGATAGAGACCACGGGCAGCTTCTCCGAGGCCATCGCCGCCCACCCCAAGGTGTTTCCCCCTTTCTATCTGGGGGCAATCAGAGCCGGGGAACAGGGGGGCACTTTGGCCGACATATTGGATGAGCTGGCCACCTCCTTAGAAAAGCAGGATGCACTACAGGCAGAACTAAAACAGGCTCTGATGTATCCTGCTATGATCGTAGTGGTCATGTCTTCAGTTACCGGCTTCTATGCTTTTTATCTTATGCCCAAGATGATGAAACTGGTAATAGAACTGGGCGCTCCCATTCCCTGGTACACCCGTGGCGTTCAGTTCGTAATCGGTTCAATCATGACCTTCTGGATTCCAATTGTGGTCTTGATCGGAGCAGTCGTTGCCGGCATTGTTCTTTACCGCAGGACCGAAAGCGGAGCTTATACCTTAAGCTACGTGAAGATGAAATTTCCGCTTTTTGGCTCGGTTATTCAGAAGAGTGTCTTATGCACCTTCTCCCATTATCTGTCGCTTCTGCTCCACTCCGGCTTTGGACTGCTCCCCTCCCTGGAACTGGTCAAAGGGACCATCGGCAACAAAAGCATTGTCAGGTCCATCGAAACCATAGAGGAGAGGATCAAAAGGGGTGAGTCCTTCGCCGACTCCATGAAAGGACTTCCCTTCCCCGGCTTCATGATCACCATGATAGGCTTGGGAGAACAGACTGGCAAGGTAGCAGAGCAGCTCGCCTTGATCAACGGTTACTTCGAAAAGGACGTGCAGAGAACCATCAAGAAGGTTCTGACCATAATGGAACCTCTTATCCTGGTGGTCTTTGGAGGCGCCTCCGCACTCATACTCCTCTCTACCTTCTTCCCCCTGTATAATTCCATGGGTGCGATCAAATAGAAATTTCTCCGGGGCCGCCCCCCACCCGCAATCAGCATGAGCGTTGCGCCCTGTTGGCCCGCGTCTTGTCACAACCCAAAACGACACTTCTTCGTTCGGGTCCAAAAAAGCAGGCCGTTTAGTTGGCTGTTGTTAGTCTAAGGAGAGAAGGGTGAAACGTGTGATGGTGGAGATGGGACAGGCTTTATTTCTTGACTGGAGCCTCAGGTTTGACGTGCTCTGGGTCGGTCAGATCTCCTTCTCTATCTGAATTACCCGAACTTTGATCCGGGTTTCGAAGGTTTAACCGCTTCTTCAGGGAATTCAGAGCCAAAAAGGCCAACAACCCTAAAGCCGCTCCCAAAAGGAAAGCCCCCCAGGCGTAGTTCTCGAGCCAGAAAAGCCAGACGATCAAGGTAGAGATCAGGCTGAAGGCCAAGACTCGGATCGCCCGAATAAAGACCAAGCGGGTGATTTGGCCCAAGCCCGCACGTCCCTGGACGAGTTTTTCTAATATCTGGTCTCTCACTTTTCGCCTTGAGTTTCAGTGGAAATGAACTCACAAATGTCAAAGATCAGATAGAAGGCATAGAACAGCATCACCACAACGAACGAGTGAAGAGAGAGTATCTTCACCAGGGCAGCCTGGGGTCCTGAAAGGAATCTGACGCCCACCAGGATCACGCTCAAGCCCGCCCAGGAGATGAGCATCACCAGGGTGTTGACCACCAGAATCAGAAGCATCTTCTTGATTGTGTTCATGCCGATCCTTCTGGCGTGCAAACCTTCCTAAGATCCGTGGAAGGGTGAACGTTTCGAATCTCTTCTCATGATGTAAAAGCTGACCGGATAACCTCACCGGCCACAGAAGAGTCAGTGCGATCACGGCTAACACGCGCTATCAATCAGTTCATACGATCGTAAATTCGCAATGGTTCCAGTTCACACTCCCTGCTGCGTCTGTTTCGTTATCGGCGCAACACGCGCCGGACACCAGTTATTCGGCATGTTTTTCCCAAAAAAGCGAAAAAGTCGCGCCCTGGCTGGCTGGACGGCCAAGAGAGGGGGCACAGCGATCGCTGCCGATAAGAACAGCACGCCACTAAGACCCTCCGGGCTGTCCCAGCTCGACAGCAGGCAAACACTGGGTTAGCCCTCTCGTATAGGGAATCGTTACCCTGAGATTAAACGCTGACGTCTTTTGGGTGACTGGTACCAGGAGGGAAGTTTTCTGTTGACTCGATAGATCGAAGCTCGTATATTCTTTTGCGAAATTGGAGCTTATGCGCCTATAGCTCAATTGGATAGAGCATCTGACTTCGGATCAGAGGGTTGGGGGTTCGAGTCCCTCTAGGCGCGAATATTACGTTGCAGGCTTGATCCAGATCTGGAGAGGATTTGTCTTCCGGCAGTGGTACCCTTGTTTGGGTGCTCCGGCTGCGCGCAAACTGATGTTGCTGGCCGGGACCCGAAGCGCGCGCGGTTTTAAGGCATCTCGTGCACCAAGGGAAGGTGTGATAGGACCAGGCCTCGCCCCCCACCATGTACTTCAAACGGCCACAAATCATCGCTGGGCGGTGAAGCGGAAGCATATCGCAGATCGTTCAAGCCCCGGCGAGGCCGCAACTCTCGCTTCGTCCTAAGCATCCCTCCGCACACTCGTCTGTCTTTTCCTAGTCAATGAAGTAGTAGACATTGACCTTAGCGGTGCCGGTATAGGTGGAACTGGAAACGACAAAGCCAGTGCTGTCTGCTCCGTCATCCAGCTGCTTGTCCACGTTCTCCGCCACGTCGGAAGGAAGAGCAACCCGTATGAAGTTCCCGTTTCGGTGAGCCGCGGGAGACCAGAGTGTGTCAGACCCAAAGTAGTACTTGGCTCCGAACGGGCTTCTCTTGGACTCGTGGGCCAGATCCTCTGACTCCACATCGGTCCACACGGCAGAGTCCGTGTCGAAATATCCGTCAGCATCACTGTCGCCGGGCAGCTGCAGGAACCGATCGAAATAGGTGTATATGGCACCGTACAGACCCTGCAAGTCCGACACCTGTCTTTTGATCTTGGCGTTTCTGATCATCTGGCCACTCCCCAGAATGGCACCGATCAGAAGACCGATGATCACCAGTCCGATGGCCAGCTCGACCAGAGTGAATCCAGCCTGCCCGGCAAAGATCTTTCTCTTAGCCCTCATTGTTTCTCACCCCCTTTCCCCAAGCCTCGCAGGAGAGAGCTCTCTGTCCTTTTGAGGATGAAATCTGGAACTGCATCCCAGACCTAGAAAGACGTGAATCTCACTTTTTAGGTGGGCGAAATTACTCGCGGTTTAGCCCGAAAAATACGCGGTATCGGAGATGTTCGTCTTCTGTCAGGATGATATCGGCTGTCTTGGTCGCGGGGTTAACAGGAATCCATATAATTTCTCTGCCTGCATCCATTTAAATGGAAGGAGGCCCCAGTCTCGCGTCAGCCGTTTTTTCGGGCCGGCCGGCGTCGCTACTCCTTCACTGCCACAGCCGGCCGCATGAATAACGTTATGCACCATCTCGGGGTGCACCCTGTAGCTTGGATTATCCGCCTTGTGCCCCGGCGGGGAGTCCAAGATCCCATATCGGATTTCGCAGTGCCGGTTGTTTCTTCTGGCACGGCTGTTTCCTGCTTAGAGGTGCAGGGATTGTGTGGGGCTTCAAACGTAGAATGGTTCTCTTGACCTTATGTCCAGGAGCCAACAGAAATGAGTTGACAGCAGAAGTAGATCTGGTATATTCGTTCGGTGTGGCAGCCGACCATTGCCACATTGGTCAAACAAAGCAGCGTGGTTTGCGAACTATAGACTATAGAGAAACACAGTCCGTCCCCATCGTCTAGCCTGGCCCAGGACACCGCCCTTTCACGGCGGCGACACGAGTTCAAATCTCGTTGGGGACGCTTTTTTATCTCTTGACCTCAACTAAGCTATCGTCTCTTTCCCGGTCAATCACAATGACGTAGTTTGTAGGTCAAGCATGGCGTCCAGACGGATCCGTAGGACAGCCTGCTTGACAAAAAGATTTGTCAACCACCCTTTGGTTCGGCTTTGCTCCCCACCCTGAGCTTGTCGAAGGGCGGGATGGTTGACCCACAAGCTGTTCCCCGTGCTGGGAGTAGTTCCGGTCTGAATTCTTGGGATCGTAGCTATTTTTCCTTGACCTCAACTAAGTTGTTGTCTCTTTCCCGATCAATCAAAACCACGTAGGGGTCGATCCCTGCCCGAACCGGCTTCTTGTCTACCATGATTTCAATGTCCGATTGGTTCTGGGTAAATTTGTGTTTCTTCAGGTACAGCTCTTCGCCATCTTCACCCAGAACACCGATGTCGACATAGTCTCTGATGGGAATCTCAGTCTGGTTGCCGATGCTGTCGGCCCGGAATTTGTGACTGGAGACCTCCAGCATGACTTTGTATCTTCCATTATCCAATTTCACGTAGGAAGCCGATTTAGCTTCATTTTCCCACAGGGTGATGGTCTCGAACAGGTCGGTGATGAAATACTGTAGACTGTCTGGTGTGACGGCCTTGAAGGCGTTTACGACGTCTAAGGAGGTGGGAAACAGGTCTTCCCTGTGCCCATACTTCTCCACGATTTCCCTTAGAGCCGCATTGACGCGATCCTCACCAATCAAGTCCTGCAGGGCATACATCACCGCTGTGCTCTTGGGATAGTTCAGATAATACTGATCTGCATAACTTCTCATCAGGGGCCGTTCGCCAGCCACGTCCTTTTTTCGTCTTGAGAGATACCTTTTCATCTCTTCTTTCAAGAGCTTACGGGATATGTCTTTCCCGTATTCCTTCTCCAGACACGTGACCTCTACATACTGGGCCATGGTCTCGGTAAGCATCTCAGCACCCTCAGCTTCGGCGGGCTTGACGATATATGCCCACCACTGATGGGCCATCTCGTGCGTGCAGATGCCGAACACCATGTCGATCTCTTCGGGGTCTTCCAGGTTGCTGATGAACCCGGCGCTCTCCCGCCAGGTGAAGAGTGTGGGCTGGGAGCGAGCGCCAAAATGAACGTAGTCGGGTATCTCGGCGATTCGAATGAATCGGTAGGGGAAGGGACAGAAATTCTTGGTGCAGTAATCGAAGGATCGTTTCACACCCTCGATCATGCGCTGCACGTTGTCCGGGTGTTTTCTGTCATAGTAAACCTCTATCTTGATCCCTTCGTATTCGTCTCTCGCCACTTCGTATTCCGAGGAGGCAAACACAAACTCATGGTCCATCAGACCTTCAGACTTATAATGGAAATAGTTCCTCTCGTTCTCCGTCCACTGGCTTATGAGATTCCCGTTGGAGACAACCCTCTGAGGCCTGCTCGTGCTGATGACGGCTTCATATTCAACAAGGTCGAACTGGAACTCGCAGATCGAGCTATCTGCTTCCTCCAAAGGGGGACTCTTGGGCTGCTTGGGGAGGCCCTGTTTCTCCCGATCTCTTTCCTTTTTGAGCTCCAGTCCCCGGACATATCCGATGAGCGGAAAATAGCGGGGAGACTCCGATGTCAGAAGAAAACAGGTTCCCTTCCGGGCCAGCTGGTTTTTCGGATTGTTCTCTGTGAACCCCCTGGCTTGGGCTGTGAGGTCGAACTCGAGTCGGATCTCTTCACCAGGAGCGAGAGGAGTATCCAATTGGAAAATGCGGAATCCGTATTCTTCCCCTTCATACGCGAGCGTTGTCGGATTCGACAACTCCAGTCGGTTCTCGTCGGTGATATAGCTGTCTGACAGGTTTACGTAGATTTCGCTGATGGGTTGATCGGTCTTATTCCTCAACAGGTAATGTCCCTGAATGTCGGCTTTTCTCTGCTCGGGGAAGATGTCCACGGTCAGGTTTACCTCTGTTATCCTGGGCTGGGGAGCGTTTTTGTACCGGGCATATCTCTTTTCGTAATCCGCCCTGATTCTCTTTCTCTCGTTCTTTGATGCATATTGGTTCAAAATGTATTTGTTGTACGAGATGTATCCGCCGGTTGCCACAGACAGGACCAGCAGGATAGCCAGCGCCCAGTGAAGGCGCCTGTTGAGTTTTTGCAGCCCCACCCTGAATCGGAATTTCAGGGCGGTTTCGTTGCTGCGGCGCCACAAAAGTGAGGTTAGGACACCAAGCATGGCTGCGAAGAGAAGCCAGTAGATCGAATACCAGATTATAAGGGACCCGTAATGCCCGAACCCGTTTAAGTTGGAATAGATGAAGGGAGGCAGCTGACCGTATCGGAACAGGAAATTCTCCGTCTTTAAAACCTCGAAGATGATCAGATCGGAAGCAACGTATAGGGCGGAGATGAAGAAGCCAAGAATCTTATTGCCGACCAAGTTGTGGATGAAGAAGACGATGATGGTCAAAAACCAGAATTTGAGGAGGGTGATGCCGAACAGGTGCCTGAAGTAGAGGCCCAATTCGACGTCGGTGTAGCCGAAGCCAACCACCTGAGTGATGATCCCGGTGAGCATGGCCAGGACGACGTAGAAGAGCTGTATGGACATCATGGTAAAGAGCTTGGAGAGATAGCTCAACCAGTCCGGAAGCGGAAGCGTATCGTAGAACTCGTTGGACTTGTGATCCCGCTCCCGCCAGATAATCAAACCGCCGAAAAGAATCGTGAGTGGAATCATGTAAATCCAGATATGCATGGTTTGATCCAGAAAGCGTGAAGTGAGGGGGTAAACATTATCTCCCACGGGGCCGGCATTTGCCGCAAAATTCACGACCAGCTCACCCATGGCCATGAAGGTCAGGATAAGAAAAGCGGGATGGAAAACGATTCTTTTGAATTCCCTGACAACCAGGTGGAAGCACTTCTTCAGTTGGAAAAAGAAGGCATGGTCAACAATCGTTGGCCGGATTGTTCCCAATTCACGGACACCCTTGGACTCGATCCGTTCGACCTCTAATCGTTTCCCTTTTTTCTTTTCCAGAAGCGAAACGAAAAGAAAGCGTTTCCAGGTGTAAAGGAGAACGGCAATACTGACCGCCATCCAGATGATTCGGTTCCATATGAGGGGAGTTTGCAGTGGAATCTGGTTGAGGTTGATCTCGGATACCGTCCAGTATTTGGTCAGGATGCCCAGCGCGGAAATGCCGAAGGGATCCAGCAGGATCTTGGCGGTGTCGTTTTCCCAGCCGGTGAAGCCGCCCTGCATGGCGCCGTAGATCATGAGGAATGCAACGCCTGCCAGATAGGTCATCACCATCTTTCGGCTCAGGGTGGCCAGGGAGAAGAAGATGCTGCCGATAAATAGCAGGTTGGGAATCAAGATGACCACTGCCGGGAGCAGGAAGGCAGACAGGTTGAACGGGCCGTAATACTTGGGATCGATGACCAGACAGCCGGCGACAAATCCCATTGCGATGCCCGAGTAAATGAGAAGGTTGGCCGAGAGTCCTCCAAGAAACCGCCCACCAAGATAGGACGTTTTGCTCATCGGGACGGTGAAGAAGAAGTCGTGGATTCCGACGGCGAAGTCCCGGGTCACCGCGCGCCCCACCATGACCATGGCAAACAACACCCCCACCACGCTGAAGCGCGCCGTCAGCTTGGCGATGAGGAGGGGCGCGTTGTGCCATTCCTTCCCGATGCTCAATCCCATCAGGTATGAATTTGGATTGAGATTGGAAGCAAAGAGATATGCCCCGAAAAGCAGAAGAGCCGTGAAGATGTAAAAGGACGCACCTTTCAGGTGTCTCTTGAATTCGTTCAGGTATATACTCAAGAACATGGGCATTGACCTCGTGTAGAAGTGGCTGAAGCGAGTCGATATCTGCAGTGACAACGGCTATTCATATTCAAGATTTATCTTGTATACTTTGGCCATCTTATATAACTTCAGTTGGCTCTGCTCAGATGATAGAAATACACATCCTCCACCGACGGCTCGATATTTGAAAATCCGTTTGCAGGATCGGCTTCGCGGTAGATGCGGATGAACGTCTTGCCCCCGAAGAGTCGTGTGGATATGACGTCATACTTCTCTTCGTACCTGGGCAGGTCACCCTTGGGGATTTCTTTTTCCCAGATCTTTCCCTTCAGTCGGGACATGGCGCCAAGCGTGTTCTCTTTCAGTATGATTTTGCCCTTGTCTATGATGGCCATGTTCATACAAAGATCGCTCACGTCGTCAACGATGTGCGTCGAGAGGATGACGACAACATTCTCGCCGATTTCGCTGAGCAGGTTGTGAAAGCGGACGCGCTCTTCCGGGTCCAGTCCGGCGGTAGGCTCGTCGACGATGATGAGCTTGGGATTTCCGATCAGCGCCTGGGCGATGCCAAAGCGCTGCCTCATTCCGTTGGAAAACGTGCCAAGTCTTTGCCTCCGCTCATTCCAGAGATTGACTCGCTTCAAGAGTTCCTCGACTTTCAGCTTTCTTTCTTTTTTGTCTTTAACACCCTTCAACATTGTAAAATGATCCAGCAGGTTGTAGCCTGTGTCCTTGGGATAGAATCCGAAATCCTGGGGCAGGTAACCCAGCACTTTCTTGATCTCGCTTTTCTGTTTCAGAACGTCGATGCCCTCGAACGTTATCCTGCCGGAATCGGCTTCCTGCAGCGTGGCGACGGTTCGCATCAAGGTGGATTTCCCGGCCCCGTTGGGACCCAGCAGACCGAAGAGCCCGGTAGGGATTCCTAAAGAGACGTCGTCTAAGGCCACCACGCCGTTGGCATAGGTTTTGGAGAGATTGTTGATCGATAGCTCCATGGTTATTTATCCTCCTGCATTTTCTTTAGTCCATTCGGACCCTTCAGCATTTCGACTTTCGTCTTGTTGAGAGAATCTCCTCCGGTGCTCTCGTGTCTTAGTCACTATTAATGAGACTGTCTAATCAGCATTTTGTTTCACACATTATAAGGATGAAGTGTCCTGCCGCAGTGAGCCAGACTTGCTGCAATGGCGACTGACAATACACCGAGAGGAGTAGAGGAGCTGTCGAAATCTCTTGTGTCAGACGGAGATTCTGTGTAATATAGTGTGATTGGAAAAGGCGAACACGAAACCTTCACAAGAGAGTTTGACTATGGGACACATGGTAGGAAAAGACATTTACCGAAAGCTCGGTAGGAAGATCGATAATCTGACCGTGAGGGCGCCGTGGAATGAGGCATTCCACGCCATCTTGAAGGAACTCTATTCCACAGACGAGGCTGATCTTATCGCGAAGATGCCTTACAGCCTGGCCAACTTAGATCGAATTGAGAAGGTCACCAAATACGACCGCTCTAAGCTGCAGAAGATATTGGACGGCTTGTGTGCCAAGGGCCTGGTGATGGACCTCTGGATGTGGGGTGAGTATCAGTATATTGCTTCCCCTCTGATCATCGGGATATTTGAATTCACCATGATGCGAACCGGCGAGAACCTCAACACTGCGAAATGGGCCAGGCTTTTTCACAGCTATCTGCAGGACGAGAGCACGTTCTTCGCGGCAAACTTCAAACATGGTGAAAAAATCTCTCCCTTGCGGACGCTGCCACACGAGGATGCGATAGATACTTCAGGATATGTTGAAGTCTTAGATTACGAAAAGGCGACGGCGATCATCGAAGGGGCAGGTAAATTCTGCATCGGCATCTGTTCCTGTCGTCACGAGAAAATGCACGTGGGGGAGAAGAAGTGCGACGTGCCGCTGGAGACCTGCTCCTCTTTCGATGGGGCGGCTGATTACCTGATCCGGAATAACCTGGGGAAGGAGGTCTCCAAGTCCGAAATGCTGGAGAATCTCGCACGTTCGAAAGAGATGGGGCTGGTGTTCTGTGCAGACAACGTGAAACACGAGATCACCTTCATCTGCCATTGCTGTGGATGCTGCTGCAATGCTCTTTTAGGGATAAGCAAGTTCGGTTATACAAGTATGGTGGTCTCGTCCAACTACATTCCCGAACGGGATGAAGAGGATTGCACCGCCTGCGGCGCATGCGCGGAAGCCTGCGCTATCGATGCCATCGAAGCGCTGCCGGAGGGAAACCCGAGAATTGACACTTCCACCTGCATAGGCTGCGGCGTGTGTGCCCTGAAGTGTCCGACCGGAGCGCTGAAGCTGGTAAAGCGCAGGCAAAGAGTGTTCCACCCCGAGGACACCTTTGAGCGGGTGATTCTCCAATGCCTGGAGAGAGGGACCCTGCAAAATCTGATATTCAGTAATCCGCAGAGCATTACCCACTCGTTCATGCGCGGGTTCATCGGCGGATTTCTGAGGTTGGCGCCTGTGAAGAAGGCCCTTATGAATGACGTGCTTCGCTCCTCATTCCTCGGGATGATGAACAAGGGGGTTTAGAAACGAGAGCAGGGTTGGGCATTATGAAATGCGTATGGTATCTTCACGTCCCGGTTCACCCGTGGCGCGAACCCGCTAACAAAGCAGTTGCCTTTTGGAGTTAGCTTTTGGGTTTCAAGTTTCCGTATAACTAGTGGATGCTTGTGAAATAATTCACTAATTGAGGGAGCGCCTATGTGGCCGAAGAGCATTGGAGCAAAGCTGATTTTAGTGGTTGGATTCATACTGATAACGTCCATGGCAATCTATGCCTACCTCAACATCGCCTCTCAGAAGAAACACTTAACCGGTGAGGTAATGCGGGGCGCTTTGAGGATAAGCGAGACGGTGAGAAGAAGCACCAGATATGATATGCTGAGATACCAGAGTGATGATGTGCATGAGATCATCGAGACCATCGGGGAGCAGGAGGGACTGGAAAAGATCAGGGTTTTCAATAAAGATGGCAAGATAATGTTCTCGACTGATAAGAGCGAGATAGGAGAAATGGTGGACAAGAAGGCGGAAGCCTGCTATGCTTGTCATTCCGCAGAAAAACCCTTAGAGAGACTTACAACGCCTGACCGCTCCCGGATTTTCCAAGGCAAGGCAGGCCATAGAGTATTGGGGGTCATCTCCGCCATATATAACGAACCTGATTGCTATACCCCGGACTGCCATGCCCATCCTTCGGACCAAAAGGTCTTGGGAGTACTGGACATCGGGATGTCCTTGGCGGATGTGGATAGGGATATCAAAGGCGCCCAGAATAAGATGATCTTCTTTGCCGTGATTGCCTGCCTGATCATCGCGGTGACCATCGGCATCTCCATCAGGCGATATGTCACCCGTCCGGTGAGGGAATTGGTCAAAGGAACCAAAAGAGTCGCTGAAGGCGACCTGGATTGTTCCATGCCGATTAAAGGCGAAGACGAGATAGCACAGCTGGCTTCTTCGTTCAATCAGATGACCTCAGATCTGAAAAAGGCAGATGAAAAACTCGTCGACTGGGGGAAGACCCTGGAGCAGAGGGTGGCAGAGAGGACGGAAGAGCTGAGAAAGACCGAGGATCAACTGATTCAGTCGGACAAGGTTGCCTCCCTGGGTAAATTGGCTGCCGGGGTTGCTCACGAGATCAATAGCCCCTTAACCGGAATTCTCACCTACTCCTCACTATTACTCCAGGCCAAACCAGATGGAGACCCAGACAGGGAGGATCTGGAGGTCATCGTGAACGAAACCAATAGGTGCAAGAACATCGTCAAAGGCCTCTTAGACTTTGCCCGACAAACTGCCCCCCAAAAGACGTCGACCGACATAAACGAGGTGGTGGAGAAATCGACAAATCTGATTGCTCACCAGGCGAACATGCAGAACGTCAAGATTGAGAAGAAGATCGCTCCGGGTTTGCCCAAGATATCAGTGGATGTGGGACAGATTCAACAGGTATTCATCAATATCCTGCTCAATGCTATCGAGGCCATGCCGGAGGGGGGAAATTTGACCGTGTCTTCAGCCAGGGAAGATAAGATGGTGGCTGTCCGATTCACCGATACCGGCGTTGGAATCCCGAAAGAGAATTTGCCCAAGATACTGGACCCTTTTTACACCACCAAGGAGCAAGGTAGGGGGACCGGACTGGGGCTTTCGGTGAGCTACGGCATAGTGGAAAGGCACCGGGGAAAATTGGAGGTGAAAAGCAAAATGGGAAAGGGCTCCACCTTCACGGTGAAGTTGCCCATAGAAGAGAAAAGCGCTTAAATTGGAAAGAAGGGGAACACATAGATGATTAAAGCCAGAATACTGGTGGTGGACGATGAGGAGATCGTGCTAAGGAGCTGCCGGAAGATACTGGAAGGCGGCGGCCACGATGTTCTTACCGTCCTTTCCGGTCAGAGAGCTTTTGACATCCTGGAGAAAGAGCCAATCGACATCGTGATCACCGACATAAAGATGCCGGGAATCGACGGGATTCAGGTTTTGGAAAGAGTCAAGGAAAAGTACCCCGATATCGCGGTGATTATGATTACCGGTTACTCCACCGTCCAGTCCGCCGTCCAGGCGATGAAATTAGGGGCGTTTGAGTACATTCCCAAGCCCTTTACCCCGGACGAAGTCTTGATTGTGGTTGAAAAGGCTCTGGAAAAAAAAAGCCTGATAATTGAGAATATCTACCTGCGCAAGGAACTGGAGGCCAAATATGGTTTCGACAACATCATTGGCAGCAGCCCCAAAATGCAGGAGGTCTATAAGCTAATTCGTAAGGTCGCTCCAACAGACAGCACGGTTCTAATCCGGGGAGAAAGCGGGACAGGCAAGGAGTTGATCGCCCGCGCCCTCCATTTCAACAGCCCCAGAAAACAACAACCCTTTGTACCGGTCGACTGCGGAGTCTTAGCTCAGGAACTTTTAGAATCCGAACTTTTCGGCCACGTTAAAGGATCCTTCACCGGGGCAATAGTAACCAAACCAGGGCTGTTCGAGGTAGCCAACGGGGGTTCGATCTTCTTAGACGAGATCGGGGACACAGGTTCGAATTTCCAGTCCAAGCTACTGAGAGTGATTCAGGAAAGGGAGTTCACCCCGGTGGGGGAGGTCAAGTCCAAAAAGGTGGACTTGAGATTTATCGTAGCCACCAATAAAGACTTAGAAAAACTGGTCGAGGATGGGAAATTCCGGGAGGACCTGTTTTACCGCTTGAATGTAGTCAGCATAACGATACCGCTTTTGAAGGAACGAAGAGATGATATTCCCCTTTTAGCTTATCACTTCCTGAAAAAATACGCAAGGGAGATGAAGAAGAACATCAAGAGCATCTCCGTGGAAGCGATGAACATGCTAATTGACCACACCTGGCCCGGGAATGTAAGGCAGTTGGAGAATGTGATAGAGCGGGCTATCGTCATGGCCGAAGGGGACACCGTTACTACAGAACATCTCCCTTTTGTGGTCAGATCGGACGCGGCTCATCCGGACACCTTCATCCCAAAGAGTTCAGAAGAGCTGAAGGAAGCCAAGAGACGACTGAGGGAATCTGCCGTCGGCGGCGTGGAGAAATCGTTTATCTTAGACGCGCTGACCAGAAACGACTGGAACATCACCAGGTCGGCCAAAGAAGTGGGTATGCAGAGATCAAACTTTCAGGCTCTGATGAAAAAATACAATATTAGGATAGAGAAATAGGCCGAGATCTGTTAGCGTGACAGGAAGGGTTCTAGGGGTCGAGGATTCAGGGGGTCGAGTGGAATCCTTGAACCCTTCTTGCTCCCGGGCGGATTTTATCATCCGCGCTGAAGCCGTGGGATGATAACCCAGACGCCCAGACGCCCTACAGGCCTGCAGGGGGCCCGTAGGGGGGTCTCCGTCATCCCACGGGGAGCGGGAATGGAGGTCAGGAGCCTGCGGCTCTTGACCTACCGGCTGGACTTGCTGGACATGCGGGACTTGCGGGACGTGCGGATGGCTATTTTTCATTTTTTTCATCGTCAGAAGATGTATTTTGAGATAGAAGATTATCATCCCAGAGGATGGCGTAGGTTCCGGCATGGGTTCTTGCC
>JBARPX010000146.1:0-3846 GCA_049643405.1 Candidatus Zixiibacteriota bacterium | reverse complement strand
CTCTTCTCTCTTAAAAGACCGGTCATGCCCGTGGATACACACGTTTGGAGAGTCTCCCGGAGGTTAGGTCTGGTCCCGTTAAAGGCGGATCCCAAAAGGACCGAGGTAATCTTAGAGGAGCTTGTCCCCGGAAATATGATATATCAGTTTCATATGAATCTGATCGCGCACGGCAGAGACATCTGCAAGGCGACAAATCCGCGATGCCAAGAATGCGTATTGCTTCAAGATTGTCCTTACGGAAAGAAAGCGGTTAGCAGCTTGAGTGGTTCTACAAACCTGTAACACAATTTGTAGAATCCGGCAATGGATTGACAGTTGTATCGGTTTTCTATATTCTACTGAGGTGGCTTCACATTTCTAAATGGAGGGACAAATGCCCAAAATAAGTGTTCTGAAACAAGCCGAGAAAATCAAGAAACCCTATACCCCGTTTCCCTTGGTTAACGTAGACGGTTCACACGTTTTCTTAGGTTTGTTCGAGGGCGACTACCTAAAACACAGGCACCCCTACGATGAATTCTTCTATGTGATCTCCGGCGGGATCGAAATCGAGCTGGACAAGGGCACGGTGGTTCTGAAAGCGGGAGAAGCGTTTTTGATCCCCAAGAAAACCTGGCACAAGACAAAAGCCAAAAAGAAAGCCCTGGTGATGATCTTCGAGAAACAGGGCCTGCAGAGTGAATTTGCCAAAAAGTGAGGGCTTCTGCCCCTTTACAGGAGACAGCATGGGCAATGTTAACCGGCTCCGGGTAGGATTATTTGCACCCAACTTCATCCTGAAGGATTCAGAGGGGAGAAAGCTCGGGCTGTCTCATTTCAGCGGTAAGAAGAGCCTCCTCCTCTTCTTTTGTCAAAGCCTTAAAGATCTCGTTTGCCTGGGTGGGTTGGAGGTGCTGAATCGTTCTTATGATCAGATCCGACTCCGGGATACTGAAGTCCTGGCGTTGAACCGGGATGAAAGGTGGGTATCCCGCCGGATAAAGCAGGAGAAGAAAATCCAATTTCCCATCCTGAAAATCGAAGGTGATCCACGCTACCCCTCCTCCGCTCCGCCAGTCAGCGAGCTATACGGGATAGAGGTTAGAGAGTCCGAAGGAACGGTTCTTTATCCCGCCGTTTTCATCGTGGACAAGGGGGGCACCATTCGCTTCAGAAAGATCTATACCCAGCCAACCGACAAGCTGCAGGTTGAAGAACTACTGTGCCAACTGGATAAGTTGGGTTAAGTGAGCAAAGGACGGGACGTTCCCCGGTAGGCGCCCCGCCTCTGGCGAGGTGGACGGCGAGCCAAAGATGCTGGAGACCTGAAGGTCTCCGCTACCCTTTCGCAATTGCAGAATCAGGATCGAAGTTCTTAACTTTCTTCGTTTGCTCTCCAACTACAATTTGATCATCCTGCGGTCAACCGCCCACCAGCCAGCCATCAAACGAATCCATCGCCAAAACAGGCAACCAAACCTCGGTGGCGCGATGCTCACCGGCCGTGAGCTTGTTTTTCAAAAGTTTGTTTGCGTATTTGCGAAATTCTTATATTTTCTTGAGATATGGCAGATGAAGTCGGCACAAAGATAGCTGCCTGGTTTCAGAAGTTCACCGGCGGTTTTAAACTCTCCGAGCAGCGGGTACTGATCATCCTCTCGGTGGTTGTGGGCGTAGGAGGAGGCTTTGGTGCTGTCATCTTCCGGTGGCTGATTGGATTCTTCCACAAGCTTTTCTTTGACGGCGGCACTTCTCTTTTCTCGCAGATAACCTCTCACCCCGAGTGGCTGATTCCTTTGATTCCCTTAGCTGGCGGTCTGGCCGTCGCTCCCATTACCTATCGATTGGCCAGGGAAGCCCGGGGACACGGCGTGCCCGAGGTGATGCTGGCGGTAGCCTTAAGAGGAGGAATCATTCGGCCTTTTGTCGCCCTGGCAAAATCCATCGCCTCGTCCATATGCATCGGTTCCGGCGGTTCGGCCGGGAGGGAAGGTCCCATCGTGCAAATAGGATCGGCTATTGGATCCACCGTCGGTCAGATGTTCAAGATGTCGGGAGACAGGGTGAAGGTACTGGTCGGTTGCGGAGCAGCGGCCGGGATATCGGCGACCTTCAATGCGCCCATAGCCGGAGTCCTTTTTGCATTGGAGATCATCTTGGGCGACTTTACCATGTATGCCTTCAGCCCGGTGATCATCTCTTCGGTGACGGCCACCGTCATCTCTCGGGCGTTTCTGGGTAATTATCCCGCGTTCATTGTCCCGGCCTATGATCTGGTTAGTGTCTGGGAAATGCCCATGTACATTGGGCTGGGGCTGCTGGCCGGGATATTTTCTGTTTTGTTCATAAAGGTTCTCTACAAGAGCGAGGACATCTTTGAGGCTCTGAAGATCCGCAACTCATTGAAGCCTGCCCTGGGTGGTTTGATACTCGGAATAATCGGCCTCTTCTACCCTCAAGTCTTCGGAGTAGGTTACGAGGCCATCAACGCGGCCTTGCACGAGGAGGCACTGATTTGGGTTCTTTTCTTGCTGGTGTTCATGAAAATCGCTGCCACCTCCTTGACTCTGGGCTCAGGCGGATCCGGCGGGATTTTCGCCCCGTCGCTTTTCATGGGCGCTACGTTGGGAGGATTCTTCGGGAACCTGGTTCATCTTGCCTTCCCCCTGATTACTGCCACTCCGGGAGCGTATGCTTTGGTGGGAATGAGCGCCATGGTGGCCGGGACCACTCACGCACCCATCACTGCCATGCTCATCATCTTTGAGTTGACCGGCGATTACAGAATCATTCTCCCATTGATGTTAGCCTCGGTCGTAGCCACCCTGGTTGCCAACAAGCTGCATGTGGACTCTATATACACCTTGAAGCTGAGCCGCAGAGGGATAACCCTAAAGGCCGGGAAGGACCGGACCCTGCTGGAAGGCATCTCGGTCCAGGAGGTCATGTCCACCAGCTGGCAGACCGTTCCTCAAGACATGCCCCTTTCCCAGCTTCTCCGGTTTGTGGAGCAAAGCCGGGAGAACGTGTTTCCGGTGCTGAACCGCAAGGGGGAATTGGAGGGGATAGTGACCCTCCAGGATATCCGATCGGTGGTCACCAAAAGCGTCCTGGAGCATCTGGTGATCGTCGAGGACATCATGTCACACAGCCCCCCCACCATCACCGTTGACGAGAACTTAGCTTCCGCTCTCTCCAAATTCGCAGTGCGGGACTTGGACGGAATGCCCGTAGTAGATAAACATAATCCCAGGAAGCTCCTGGGCATCTTAAGAAGATCGGACATCATCTCTTTCTACAACAAAAGACTTCTGGAGCAAGAGGTCTCCAAGAAGGCCTAACCCCTTTCCTCGAGTTGCGAATCGTCTTCCCCTGGGACTCTGCGCCAGCTAACAAGGTTTTGCTCTTTTAGCGGTCAGTTGCAGTGTATCCGTTGAGTAGGAACCAGAACCTGACTTAAGTTAGGTTCTGGTTCCGAAGCTCCAGTTCCACGACGACGCCGTGCCACCGCTAATTGTTCCCCGACAGCCAAAAAACGGCAACGAGAGAGGGGACAGGGGTGAGGTTTTCACAATCTCTCGCCCATACGGGCGGCTGCCTTATCCTGGGCTGGCCAGCTCACGTTTTGGCGGGGATATGACGGAACGCAATAACACACAAGGGATTACGTCCACCCATTCCTCCCGCAAGATATTTCCCTTGACAAAGAAGAATTGATCTTCGTACATTCCTGAAAGTCAAGAAAAGTTCTGTATCCGAATCGATCCCGGGACTGGGAGGAAGATCTTCAGTGAGCCGAGCTGACCTTTACAGGAAATCGCTTGACTTAGCACTCTCATATCTCTCAAAAAGCCCCCTTTACTG
>JBARPX010000145.1:0-3545 GCA_049643405.1 Candidatus Zixiibacteriota bacterium | reverse complement strand
CTCTGATCAGCCCGTCGCCGGTGTCGATGAGAACGGCGCCATTCTCGCTTTCGATCCAGATGTGCTGGGCAACTCCCGCCCTTGAGTACAGGACGTGGACCCTCAAGCTCTTCCCTTCCCACGATTGAACGTCAGCCCGTTGATTCTTCATTCTATCACCTTTTTCCTCGGAGATTCTTAACACATACCGGAAGATACAAACCTATGTCAAGCTCTCCAACTCGTCCAGGGTGAAGACAGAAGCAAGTGAACATCCGATTTCTTCGAGGTTCTCCCGACCTCCTTGCTGTCTGTCTATAACGCAGACTACGTTCTTGATCACCAGCCCCAGTTCCCTCATCTGCTTGACGGATGCACACACCTGGCCGGCAACAGTGATCACGTCTTCTATGACCACCGCCGTCTCTCCTGCCTGGAATCCACCCTCTACCAGGTTGCAGGTGCCGTATGGCTTGGCGATCTTGCGGACGAATAGACACGGCTTACCGGTCTTCAGGGAAAGACAAGTTACCAACGGAATACCACCCATCTCCATACCTGCCAGCTTGTCCAAGGACCCCGGCAAAAGCTTCTGCATCTCATCCACGACAGCGCTCAACAACGACGGATCGCTCTCGAAGCGATACTTGTCCCAGTAGAAGGAACTGATTTTGCCGGACCGCAACTTGAATTGTCCGGTTAAGTACGCCGCGGCTTTTATCTTCCTCGCAAGCTCAACTTTTTCCATGAGGTTCCCTCATTTTTCCAGGTGATATCTTATGCTTTCCGATTATTCAATGGCGGAGTCATTGGACTGAGCCAGAGCGGAGCACACGTCGCCTAAATAGAAGATATTGCCGATCACTTCTCACCCTCCACAACCTGACATACGCCCCGGAATTTAGAGGTTTTTCGAACGTTCTTAAAACCTGCTTCCTTTACTTCATTCGCCAGCCCGTGTTTTAGCATTTCCCTTCGCGTGGACGTTTCAGCATTGAACGGCAACCAGTAGAAAAGCCACAAACCTGCGAAAAGTCGCACAAAGATGCTCTCTGGACTGTCCAACTCTAAGACGATCACTCGACCCCTGTCTTTGAGAATTCTCTTTGCCTCGGTTAAAACCTCAAGCCGGGTCTCTCTTGGCATTTCGTGAAGAGCATGGGTGATAAACACCTTGTCGAAATGTCCGTTTTCAAAGCCGGTACTGGCTGCGTCTCCCTCAAGAAACCGAACCTTGCTCAAACGTCTCTTTTTCCTGGCTCGCCGCAACTGCCCCCAAGAAAGATCCACCCCGACTATCTCACTTGTCTCTCCTGCTCTCCCGGCAATGGCAGAAGTAGCTCCACCGGTTCCACAGCACATATCGAGGATTCTCTCTCCTGATGAAAACTCAACTCGTGTCAGCAATTCCTCTCTGCACTTGGCTTCTCCACCAAATGGGAGGAAGCAATATTTCATGAGAAGATCATAGTAGCGACTGTGGATATTGTCGTAGAACCACTTGTATAGCTTTCTGTTCAACACAGTGATTTTATCTCTTAACCTTCGGATGAGGAAACGAAAGACCCTTTTTCATTTTGGGAGCGCCAGACATCTCACCTGACCTGAGCTCCCGTCAGAACTTCTCCATCGCCTCTTTCAGCCGCCTGCGCACCTCGTCGGAGTACCAGCATTCTATGAAGAACTCTTCCCTCTCCTTCAAGCGCTCCAGGATTTCCGCCTCTACCGTCTCCGTGCGGTTGCGTTTGATCATTTCCACCGCTTCTTGCGGATATGAACCCAGAAGCCGGACCTTGTCGATCGACTTGGGCAGGACCTGCTCTAAGGGCAGCACCTGATCCACCATGCCCATACCGATCAACTCATCCGGAGGATAAAACTCTCCGGAATCCACCACCTCCCGGGCAATCCGAACGCCGACCAACTGCCGGAAGATGCAGTCTATCGGATACGGAACCGGAACCCCAAGCTTGATCTCATTCATTCCCATGAGCTTTCGGCCCTGGGCGATGAACCTGTAATCGCAGCAGAGAGCCAGAATGCAGCCGCCTGCCGTGGCATGCCCGGTTATGGCCGCTACTAAGGGCTTGGGCAGGGTGTACAAATCGATGCACAGCCGGTTGAACGCCCGGTAAAATGCCCCGAAGTCGTCTCGGCTGAGTTCAAAAAGCTGGGGAATATCCAGACCGATGGAGAAGAACTTCTCGTTGGAGCTAACCAGGACCGCACCGCGCACCTGAGTATCGTTTTTCAGTTGTCGCAGGGTGTCGGTTAACTCATCAACCAGCTGCCGGTTAATTGCATTCGTGGTCCCTCGATTAAGGGTCACCACTGCTACACCGTCGCGATTTTCCGTGCGAATCGTTTCCATATTTCTGCTCCTGCTGTTGAACCATAATCTCGTCTTACCACCTCACAGTTTTCTGCAGACTAAAACACCGCTTCCGATCGGTACGATCAGAGCATCGACCCGTTCATCGTTCAACGCTCTATCAAGCATGGGGGTCAGCACTTCCTTGTGAGTTATGGCATTGTCAGCCACCAGCAGCCCTCCTTTCACCAGGTTAGGGACTATCTTTTCGTAGCAATCATAATAAACGTCTTTATCCGCATCAAGAAAACAAAAAGATATGTCCTTGTACTTGTTCAAGTATTCTCTGGCATCCCCAGTTATCAGTTTCACAATCTCTTCGATCCCTGCGGCTTTGAGCGTCTCCCTGGCAAGCCGAGCTTTTTCTTCAAGCAGTTCAAATGTGATCAGCTTCCGCCCCAACCCCTTGCATACCAGCGCCAGCCAGAGTGTGGAATAGCCACCGCTTGTGCCTATCTCCAAATAGGCCCCTTCCGGAGCGGTGGCGGCAAGCAGTGCTATGAACTTGCCTGTTTCCGGAGGTATCTGCCGGAGTCTCTGCACGTCCGGCGTTCCATCCAACCTGTCGTTCTCATCGAGGGACACCAGGTAGCGCATTCTTTCTTCGATTGCCTTTGGAATGTCGTGAAACATAGGATTGTCTTTCTCTTCTTTGTGAGTTCTGGTTTGATTGTGGACGTAATCAGCCCGAGTTAGATTCCGATCACACATTCTCTCTCGGATATGTGTATCCGGCGACTGCGCCTTCCTTCTGTTTAAGGTAATTAGTCACATACTGACCGCAGTTGCTGCCGATGTCATTCTCTTCCAACTCCCCGATGCTCAAGATTACCTCGTACCCCGCTTCCCTCAGTGCATCGATTATCTTGTATTTTCCCTTTTCCGGGAGTATATGAGAGGCTATTTTGTTTTCCTTCGCCCGATATGTGGGGTTGACCGGAGTTATTTTGATAAGAAACTTATCCGGATCGAAATGATGTAGCAAAACCTTTGGGTCGACCGGCATCCCGTCACCTAAAGCAAAGTTGAGCGTGATCTTTCTTTCCCCTATTCTGTAAAACGAATCTCCGTATTTCCCAATCCTCATCAGGTCCCACTTTTCCACCGGAATAAGCCAATCCCTTTTTTTCGCATCCGTGGTGTGGATGGAAAACTGCAGTTGGAATCTTTCCCGGTACAGTTCGTTCTTGATCTC
>JBARPX010000144.1:0-9220 GCA_049643405.1 Candidatus Zixiibacteriota bacterium | reverse complement strand
GGTCAGGGCCGATAAGATCAAGGCCAACTACAAGGACGGCGTGCTTAACATCATCCTGCCCAAGACCGAGGAGGTCAAGCCGAAGGAGATCTCGATAGGCATCGGGTAAAACGGTTTCAGGGGAGGAGAGCTATTCTCCTCCCCTCTTCCGCGCGCAATACCCGTTCCCCGCCCCTGGTGTCGGGATAGGTTTTTGCATAGACACGAACAACGACCAATTTGGACGTAGGGACAGCCCTTCAGGGTGAATCCCTTCAGGATGAATCCTTGTGGCTGTCCTGTAGGAGGTGCGAACAGGGACTCCGTCTTAGCGGGATTTGGCAAGCTCAATAAGTCCTGAACCATATTGTTCAGGACAAGCCCCGTCCCTAAACAGGTTTACAGAATCAGAGAATCGTCGATAAACAAACTAAAAAGGAGTGATGAGGATGAGCAAAATCATAGGAATCGACCTGGGAACCACCAACTCGTGTGTGGCAGTGATGGAGGGGGGAAACCCGGTGGTTATTCAGAATGCGGAAGGATCCAGAACCACGCCCTCAGTGGTTGCATTCTCCAAGGAGGGCGAGAGATTGCTGGGCCAGGTGGCCAAAAGGCAGGCTATAACCAATCCGGAGAACACCGTCTTCTCCATCAAGAGATTCGTGGGTCGCAAACTCAAAGAGGTGGGTTCCGAGATAAAGACCGTGCCCTTCAAGGTGACGGAAGGGCCAAACGGCGAAGCCCGGGTGAAGATCCAGAACAAGGAGTATTCACCCCCGGAGATCTCGGCCATGATCCTGCAGAAGATGAAGCAGACCGCCGAGGATTATCTGGGCCAAAAGGTGACCCAGGCGGTCATCACCGTCCCGGCCTATTTCAACGACAGCCAGAGGCAGGCTACCAAGGACGCGGGAAAGGTCGCCGGGCTGGAGGTGAAAAGAATAATAAACGAGCCCACCGCGGCCGCGTTGGCCTACGGACTGGACAAGAGTAAAGACCACAAGATCGCGGTCTACGACTTAGGCGGCGGCACCTTCGACATCTCCATACTGGAGCTGGGCGACGGGGTCTTCGAGGTGAAGTCCACCAATGGAGACACCCATCTGGGAGGAGATGATTTCGACAAGCGCATAATCGACTGGATCGTGGCCGAGTTCAAGAAACAGGAGGGCATCGACCTGTCCAAGGATCCCATGGCTCTCCAGCGACTCAAGGAGGCTGCGGAGAAGGCAAAATGTGAGCTCTCCAGCACCATGGAGACCAGCGTCAACCTCCCCTTCATTACCGCGGACGCCTCCGGACCCAAGCATTTGAACCTGACCCTGACCAGGGCCAAGCTGGAACAACTGGTGGACGACCTGGTTCAGAGGACCGTCGAGCCGTCCAAGAAGGCTTTAGCGGATGCAGGCTTGTCTGTCTCAAACATAGCTGAGGTGATCCTGGTCGGCGGAATGACCCGCATGCCCAAAGTCCAGGAGACGGTCAAGCAGCTTTTTGGCAGGGAACCACACAAGGGTGTCAACCCGGACGAGGTGGTGGCGGTTGGAGCAGCTATTCAGGGCGGGGTCTTATCCGGCGACGTGAAGGACGTGCTTCTCTTAGACGTCACCCCGCTGTCGCTGGGCATCGAGACCCTGGGAAACGTATTCACCAGGCTGATCGAGAGGAACACTACCATACCCACCCGCAAGAGCGAGATATTCACCACCGCCCAGGATAACCAGACTTCGGTGGAGGTTCACGTGCTTCAGGGTGAGCGGCCTATGGCCATTGACAACAAGACTATCGGCAGGTTCCACTTGGACGGGATACCTCCTGCACCCCGCGGAATGCCGCAGATCGAGGTCAGCTTCGATATCGACGCCAACGGCATCCTGAATGTCTCCGCTAAGGATAAGGCCACCGGTAAGGAGCAGAGCATCCGGATCGAGGCATCCAGCGGAATGACCGAGAGGGAGATCCAGCAGATGGTGAAGGATGCCGAAGCCCACGCGGATGAGGACAAGAACAAACGCGAGCAGGCAGATACCAAGAACCGGGCTGACCAGATGGTCTTCGAGACGGAGAAAGGGCTGCGGGAATACGGAGACAAGCTGGATTCCGACACCAAAGCCAGGGTGGAAGCTGCCGTGGCGAGAGTCAAAGAGGCGTTGAAGACAGACAACTTAGATGAGATAAAATCGGCCACCGAGGCGCTGACCCAAACCTGGCACGAGGCCGCCGGCAAGATGTACCAAGAGACGCAAGCGGGCGCTCAGCAGGCCCAGGGAACGACCACTCAGACCGGACAAACGGAAGGAAAGAAAGACGACGAGCCTGTGGATGCTGACTACGAGGTGGTAGAGTAAGCAGGCTAGCACAGGCATCCGGGTCTCAGATCATATCGGCGGATGCACCTCCCCGGGATGGGGAGGTGCATCCGCGGTACCGGCAACCCTGGCGGGTGAAAGTGCCGCATTTTTCTTTCTGATTCCGACAACCCTCAAATTGTAGCGAGAGAGCATACGTAAAGATAGAGTCCCGGTGATGAAGCAAAAAGAAAAGAGGTAAGGCTTGGTGGAGAAGTACCTGGAAAACGTCGAGAAACTGGAGATGAACAGATACCTGCAGGTAATCATCGCCTCCAAGTACGCCAGACTCGTAAACTCACGACTTGCCAGAGAGAGGCAAGAGGAGCAGACCGAGGAGACCGAAAAGGAAGGTGAACCCCAACCGTATCGCAGAGTGGCCAGCGAAGCCCTCCAGGCTCTTGTCGACGGGAAAATAGAATACGAGAGGCCGGAGGGAGATAATCGTTGACGGACGCGGGAAAGATGCTTACCTTTCAGCACGGGTCACGGGAGCAGACACATGCCAACTTATGAATATGAATGCCAGAAATGCGATTACCGGTTTGAAGAGTTCCAGAGCATGACCGACGAACCCGTGAAAACCTGTCCCCTCTGTGGAGGAGAGGTCAAAAGATTGATCTCCGGCGGAGGAGGGCTGCTGTTCAAGGGAAACGGGTTCTACATCACCGATCATCGAAGCGAGTCGTACAAAAGGAAAGAACGCGAGGAGAAGGGGCTTCCGGCCAAGACGGATCAGAAAAAAGAGAAAAAGGAACCGGCGGCAAAGAAAGCCGAATAGCCGGAACAAAAAACGAACTAAAGTCCACCCAAGGCGGGAGTCCTCTCTCGCCTTTTTGCGTTTTTGAGTTCAAAGTCAGGAGCTTAGATCGAAAAGAGTCTTCGCGGAGTGCCAGGCTTCATCCGGCCATCAGCCTCTATAGTGTTCGGCTTTAGCCGAACCGATGGTGTGCCCAAAGTCAGACAGTCAATAGGAGATGGAGCTTCGACCGTGCGCTTGGGGAATACGCCTTGGAGTGTTCGGCTTTAGCCGAACATGAAGTCTGCCTACAGGTAGAAACTCCAAAGTCTGTCCTAACGACTGGATCTAAAACCGCTGGAGAGGGATCTTGACAAAATCGACGGAGAGGCTTATTTTGCTTCTGCCTGCAATCATAAGATCATTACAGGAGTAAACTAGGTCAGATGGCGCAGAAAGACTATTACGAGACATTGGGGGTCTCAGAGAAGGCCAGCGATAATGAGATAAAGAAAGCCTACCGGCGCTTGGCCAAGAAGTACCACCCCGACGTTAATCCCAATAACAATATGGCCGAGGAGAAGTTCAAGCAGGTCTCCGAGGCACACGACGTTCTGGGCAATCCCCAGAAGAGGAAGCAGTACGATCAACTCAGGAGGATGGGGCAAGGGGCGTTTACGGGCTCTGAAGGTTTCCAGGGTTTTCAAGACATCTTTTCCGGTAGAAGAGGAAAGAAAGCCACGTTCTCTTCTGAGGATCTGGGTGGATTTGGCGATCTGGGGGATCTGTTCAGCAGCATCTTTGACATTGGAGAAACCTCCAGACGGCAAAGGTGGGGGCCGCAAAAAGGGACAGACCTTTACACTGAGGTGGAGATTCCCTTTGACCTTGCCGTCTCCGGCGGCAAGACTCCCATAGAGCTTAAGAAGAAGGAGGCCTGCCCGGTGTGTGCCGGCACCGGCGCCAAGCCCGGCACCACACCATCCACCTGCCCGCAGTGCAAAGGGTCCGGCATGGTCTCCTTTGCCCAGGGTGCCTTTGCCGTGAGCCGCCCCTGTCCCCGATGCCTGGGACGAGGTAGGATCATCAACTCTCCCTGCCCCCGGTGCGGGGGACGAGGACAGACCTTGGCACAAAAAAGGATTTTGATCAGTATCCCGGCTGGCATAAACGACGGAACACAGCTGAGGCTGAAGGGACAGGGTCATCCCGGAACCGCAGGAGGTCCTGCCGGAGATCTGATCGTGAAGGTCCGGGTGGGGCCGCACCGATTCTTTGAGCGAAGGGGAAAGGACGTTCACTGCAAGATTCCCATAAACGTTGCTCAGGCGACATTGGGAAGCAAGATCAGGGTCAGAACGCTGGATGGGAAGGTTGACCTGAAGATCCCGCCCGGCACTCAAAGCGGCACGAGATTCCGACTCAAAGGAAAGGGCGTGGAGGTCAACGGGTCCCGCGGAGATCAGTATGTGGAGGTTTCAGTTGAGATTCCCAAGAAGATGAGCGAAAAAGAAAAAAAGCTCTTGGAGGAATTAGCGAAAGAGAGTGGGATGAAACACTAACTTCGACTCGCCCGAAAGGAAGCACAAAGATGGACGTAATGACCCGCATAAAAGAGAAGGCTAAATCCAGAAGGAAAAGAGTGGTTCTGCCTGAGGGAACCGAAGAGAGGATGATTCAGGCGACCAAAACGATTCTGGACGAGGGTTTAGCCGAGGTCACGCTACTGGGCGATGAGGAGGTTATAGGAGAGCTTGCCAGCTCACATGACCTGGATTTAAGCAAGGTGAAAGTGATCACCCCGGCTAATTCCTCCCGCTTGGATGAATATGTTGAGGAGTACTATGAGCTGAGAAAAAAGAAGGGAATCAGCCTTAATCAGGCCAAA
Source organism: Candidatus Zixiibacteriota bacterium (assembly GCA_049643405.1). Taxonomy (GTDB): domain Bacteria; phylum Zixibacteria; class MSB-5A5; order MSB-5A5; family SM1-73; genus SM23-73-3. The sequence goes on along the minus strand of JBARPX010000144.1, from coordinate 4,263 downwards.
GAGACGATGGTAAATCCTCTGTACTACGGAGCCATGATGGTAAAAAAGGGTGAGGCGGACGGGTCGGTGGCCGGCTCGATTAACTCCACTGCCGACGTAATGAGGGCAGCCATACAGATCATTGGCACCGCGCCAGGCATCAATTTGGTCTCCAGTTCGTTCCTCATGGTTCTGCCGGAGTTTCTGGGCGAGAAGGACAAAGTCCTCGTCTTTGCTGATTGCGCGGTAATTCCCGATCCGGATCCTTCCGGGCTTGCCTCTATTGCCATCTCTTCCGCCAAAACCATGCAAGACGTGGTGGGAAAGGAGCCAAAGGTAGCCATGCTCTCCTTTTCCACCAAGGGGAGCGCCGAACATGAGATGGTAGAAAAAGTGAAAGAAGCGACGCAAGTAGCAAAGGAATTGAAGCCCGATCTTATCATTGAAGGTGAACTTCAGGCGGATTCGGCCATTATTCCCCAGGTGGCTCAAAAGAAGGCGCCGGACAGCCTTATCCGGGGAGAGGCAAACGTCCTGATCTTTCCGGATCTGAATTCAGGCAACATTGCCTACAAACTGGTTCAGCGGATGGCCAAGGCGCAGGCCATCGGTCCCATAATCCAGGGACTGGCCAAACCAGCTAATGATTTGTCGCGAGGATGTAGCGTGGACGATATCGTAAACGTGGTGGCAATCGCCATGACCATGGCTTAGGCGGAAACCTCACCCCGTATCTCAACGGGGGAGAGAGGTAAGGAATACGCTATGAAAGAAATACGCTCTTTCTTTTTGGCCGGCATAATCCAGGGGTCTAACACTGGAAAGACCCTGCAGAATCAGGATTATCGGGACAGAATAAAAGCACTTCTGCGGAAACACTTTCCCCAGGCCAAGATCTTCGATCCGGTGGAGAAGCATCCCGATTCTGTAAACTACGACTACCGGACCGGCGAGTCGGTCTTCTTAGGCTACATAAAGCTGGCCACCGACTGCGACTGTATGATCGCCTACCTCCCGGAGGCTTCTATGGGAACCGCCATAGAGATGTGGGAATGCTACAAGAGAGGAGTGCCGGTCTGGACAGTGAGCCCCATGAAGGAGAACTGGTCGGTGAAGTTCTTATCCAAAAGGGTCTTCGAATCGCTGGACGAATTCGAAAGGTATTTGAAGACGTACCACCCTGGATGAGAAAGAGACGTCGCGCGCGAATGCTAAAAAAAGCCGCAGCTAATCTTAGTCGGGGCGGACACAGATGTCCGCCCTGATTTGGAGTTGTCCCAAAGCGCTTTCATGATGCCGCCAGGTTATTTGACTCAGACGAAACGAACATGGTCATAAACTCCACCCTGATATTCTGCTTGATTCCCGAACTCAAGAAAGTCCTTCTGGGAATGAAGACTGCAGCAATCTATGCTTCCCCTGATCAGAAAGATCTTTTGTTCCATCTCCGCGGAAGAGACAGAGTGGCTGACCTGTATTTCTCCGCTCATTCGGAAGACTGCCGGATTGAGGTCTGGGAGGAAGATGAAGAGGACCGCAAGGAGGATCTTCAAAAGACCAACCTCTTCCGGTATGCTGTCGGGGGATACCTTCAGGACGTTGCACAGTTGGGTTTCGACCGGGTGATCAAGATCTCCTGCGAGAAGAAGACACAATTTGGAGCGGGCGAGAGCTTCGATCTCATCTTCGAGTTGACCGGACGATACAGCAACCTGATTCTGGTAAAGGAGGGCCAAAGGATTGTCGATTGCCTCAGAAAGATAGATGCCGCCCGCAGCTCCTTCAGGCAGATCCTGCCGGGAGGAACATATCTCCCTCTGCCATCTCCCAAAAAAGGAAATCCGCTGTCGATAAAGAAAGAGGAATTCATCGAGCTGATCCAGATTTCCCATACCACGGTACGCGAACGATTGAGCTCGGCGTTCATGGGACTGGACCAGTTCCTGGCGAGAAAGATCGTAATTGAGTCTGACCTCAACTTAGAAAAGAAAACGTCAGATTTCACCCGAAACGAAATCAAATGTCTGTGGGAATCATTCTCCCAGACCTTTAAAAAGATAACGAGCTATGATCTCGCCTTTCTAATCATCCTTGACGCTGACGGTTGTCCCCAAACCGTCAGCTGCCTGGACCTCCCTTTTATCCCGGATCATCAGAAAATCTCATTTGAGAGCTTAAACTCCACCGTAAAAGGATTCTTCTCCCTCAGGCAGGAGAAGGAGACGCGCAAGAAAGAAGTCCAGAAGCTGTCTCTCATCTGTCGGCGCAGTCTGAAGAGACTCAAAGCCAGAGCGAAGAAAATCGAGGATGACCGGGCACAAGCAGAAAGGTCAGAGGAGTTCAAGAGATGCGGCGAGCTTCTGATGCTGAACAAGGAGAACGTCAAGAAGGGACTGAGTTCGGTCAGGCTAACAGATGTATTCGAGCCAGAGAGTCCTGAAGTCGAGGTGTCCTTAGATCCGAAACATAGCGCAACCAGAAACGCCCAGATCTATTTTAAGAAATACAAGAAGGCAAAAGATGCCCTGAGCATAATCGAAAAACGGAGATCGGAGACTGAGGACCAGGTAGGTAAGTTAGAGCAGATCCGTGATCACTTGGACACGGCTAACCGGAACGTCGATTTGGAGGCAATCCGCAGGAGTTTAACCCAATTAGGATTCTTGAAGGAGCCAAAACCTCGCGCGGCGAAAGGAAAGCAGAAGGAGTTCTCAGGCAGAATGTTCTTGACTAAGAGCGGCTGTGAGATTCTGGTGGGACGAAACAACAAGGAGAATGACTACCTTACCTTCAAGTTCGCCCGACCCGATGATCTGTGGTTTCATGCCCAGGACGTTCCCGGCTCCCACGCCCTCCTCAGGAAAAAGGAGAAGAAAACGGAGCCCTCACCGTCGGAGATAAAAGAGGCCGCTCAGGTAGCGGCATATTTCAGCAAGGCCAGGGGGGAGAAGAAGGCGGCGGTGATTTACACCCAGGCCAAGTACGTCCGCAAGCCCAAAAGAGGAAAGCCGGGCTTGGCTCTGGTGGAAAGAGAGAAAAGCATCGTGGTCGAACCCGGGTTACCCAGTCGAGGATAATTCCGTTTTCGCAGGCATAACTAAGAAAGAATGTAGCGGAAAGCTTCAGCTTTCCACGCACGGCTCTAACCAGAACCTAACTTAAGTTAGGTTCTGGACTTCTTCCATGAATCACGCACAGGACGAACGAAGGGTGGGCTTTGTTCTGGAAGTGGGGCAGTTTGGCTTTATCGTTTTTCTTTTGTAGTGACAGCCTATTCACAGTGTCCAAACATGCTTGAGAGGGAATGTTCACTAGATAATAAATTTACAATATTTGTAAATTTATATATCAACAAAATCAAACATCACCCGTATAATACTAATGAATGGATATTCGATTCCGAGATTCAGAACTTGATCGGTTAGCTTTCGATGAAACCTATGTTGGCAAGTGGTCACCAGCGCTGGTGCGGGCCTATCGAAAGCGAGTTAACCAAATAAGGCAAGCACCCAATCAACAGGTTCTATATGCTTTCAGATCGTTGCGCTTGGAGAAGCTTAAGGGGAAAATGCAAGGCAAGTACTCGATGAGAATCAATGATCAGTTTAGGCTGATCGTACGGTTTGCGAAGAAGAATGGTAAGGATACTGTAATCATCATCAAAATAGAGGATTACCACTAACATGGAAAAAAGACTCATCCCCGAAGCATTCCATCCTGGTGAATATATACGTGAAGAGGCAGAGGCACGAGGATGGTCACCGAGCGACTTAGCCGATATTCTGGGGTACGAGCGCAATGTCATTAGTGATATTCTCACTGGAAGACGCTCAGTTTCACCGGAAATGGCTAAGGCGCTTGGCGATGCCTTTGGCACTGGCGCACAAGTTTGGCTAAATCTGCAAGCTGCGTATCGGTTAGCAACGTCTTCAAAAACGGATGATGCAGTTGCAAAACGAGCCAGATTGTACGAGATGGCGCCTATCAGAGAAATGCTGAAACGCGGTTGGATCGAACCATCATCAAACGTTGACGTATTAGAAGCACAATTACGTCAGTTTCTCGAAATACAAGACATCGGCGATGAAGTCCGATTTGCATATGCGGCAAGGCAGTCTGTCGATTACCGCACAAAACCCAATCCCTCACAGACGGCTTGGCTAATGAGAGCCAGGAAAATGGCGAAAGCATTGCTGGTACAAAATCGCTATTCCCCTCGCGCTCTTAATGCCATGATGGGAGAGCTTGCTTCCCTTCGGGCAGAACCGGAAGAGATCCGACACA
>JBARPX010000143.1:0-4492 GCA_049643405.1 Candidatus Zixiibacteriota bacterium | reverse complement strand
TGAAGCCATTATCAATCGCCCCCTGCACTCCGGTCATCTCTAAAACCACGTCCACCCCCTCACCGGAGGTGGCCTCCATGATCTCCTTCACCGGATCGTGGGTGAGAATGCTCAAGGCCACGTCCGCACCCATCTTCTTCAACAGGTTTACCCGATAGGGGAACTCTCCGACGGCGAAAATCTGAGCCGCCCCGACGGCCTTAGCAATTCCGGTAGCAAAGCAGGCGATGGGGCCGTCGCCCAGAATAGCGATGATCTTTGCCGACACCTGGCTTTCCATTACCGTATAAGTGGCGTTGCCAAAAGGCTCCTGAACCGAGGCGATCTCCGGGGGGATGCTCTTATCGTTTTTCCAGGCGCATACCTCCGGAATGGCCACATATTCGGCAAAACAGCCGTCGATATCCACGCCGAGAATTCTCAGATTCTGGCAGATATGCTGCTTTCCGGTGAGGCACTGATAGCAATTTCCACAGGGGATATGGGTTTCTGCCGAGATATAATCACCCACGTCGATTCTCTTCACCAAATCTCCCGCCTGTACCACCTCGCCGGCACATTCGTGCCCGAAGATCATGGGCGGTTTGATCCGGCTGGCTGCCCAGTCGTCCCAACTGTAAATGTGAACGTCGGTTCCGCAGATGGAGGTGGCCTTCACCTTCACCAGGACCTCATCCGGTTTGATCTTCGGGACATCCACCGTCGCCAGTTCGGCTCCGGCGGCCCTCTCCTTTTTCATAACTGCAAGCATCTTCTCAGACATGGATTCTTTCCTTCTCTGTTGGTCAGAAACAAAAAAGCAGAGTCTTTCTAAGTCGGCTCTGCTTCACGCGATCTCACCGAAAGTAGTAGTTCTCGTCGGAGTTTTAGTTGCGTGCTCCACTTTTGTTGTTTCTCTCGAATTGGACATTTTACCCTGTCGTGATCTGAAAAGATTCTCCATCTGGTCTTACACGAAAATATCAAATCGACGGGGCTTTGTCAAGGGAAATGAGGTGAGGACAAGCCTGGCCACGCCCCGCGCAGGCTAAAGCCTGCGCCTACCATCCCCCTACTTCAAGCCACGTAGGATCTAGCTCCAAGAGTCAACTCGCGCTAGCCGGGCGTCGCTCCGGTGCTTTCTTGAAGGACAGGAAGAGGGCCTCTGACTTCTCGCCCGTCAATCCCAGAATCGCTTCTTTCCGGAGGCTGAGAAGGTCAGGGTTCGTGAGGGCACGTCCCAATTATAGAACCAATCCTTGTACTTTCTCAGGCTATAGCGACAGGAAAGCTCAAAGATCAGATCAGATTCCAGGGGCTCAAATCCCAACCCTAAGCTCAGTGAGTTCTCCCAACTGTTTCTTCGCTCCAGTTGATTGGGTTCCCAGACGACGGTGGTGTTGCTATACCCCGCCCTGCAGAACAGGGCCTCGGAGAGCTGCGTTTCCACACCGGCATGGACGGAGTGAGTTCTCAGGTTTCCCGGATAATAAACGTTGTAACGAGGCTGAGGATAGTCGCTGTAGTGATACTCAATCCCGGTCAATATCCGTTTGCCCAGCCTTAAAGCAAATCCGCCTCCCAATTCTCTGGTGGACGTCGAATCACGTATCGAAGAATAGTACGAATAGACCGGATCATTGGCCTCAATATGGGAATCCCCATCCGAGAAGTAGACTCCCAATCGGAGTCTGGAAAAGGGACGGTATAGGGCGCGCAACCTGAGGCAAAAGCGGCGTTTGTTTCCCTCAGAACTCCCTTTGTTGTTTAGTAATTTGACCGTCCACTCTGTTGCCAGCTTGATCTTACCTTCCACCTCAACCACGCTCTGCCCCGAGACCCAAACGATTCGGGAAGCAGAGGAAGTATTGAAAAGAAATCCATAATGGTTTCCCTCACGAGTGTGGTCACGATTGTGCCCCGTCATATCAACACGCTTGTATCCTGCGGCTGCACCGAGAATGAACCCGGGCGAGAATTTGCTTCTCACCCCCGCCTCCGCCTGAATGTCCTCTATGCTCTCTTTCGTCCAGTGAATCATGTCTCTAGTCCAGTAGTCCTCTATCCTTGTGTATTCGAAGTCGCAGCGCATATATCTCAGGTTGAACCCGCAGGAGGTCTGCGAGTTGATGCTCTTGCTGAGGACCAACTGGAAGTTGGGACGGTCAATCTGACTCCTATCGTGTTCGGAGTCAGTTTGCCGGAGGAGGTAATCCCCTCCCATGCTTACCGCAAAATCACCCTCTCTGCGTAAACTCATAGAGCCCCAGTTGTTGTGGAGGTCCCCGTTCGCCTGGAATTTGAACCGCGGGAGGTAGGGAACACCCTGGTAGTAGTACAGAAGGTGGTCGTAGAAGGGCAGCGAGTCTATTTGGTGGGCCTCCCACACAAAATCGCCCCGCAGAACCGAGCCTCTTTCGTCGTACAGGAATGCGGCCGGGTTGCGAGCAAAATCCCACAGGTTGATCATGTTGGATTCATCTTCGATTACGATGGACAAATCCCCCATGGCAGAAAGCCTGCTTCTGGTTGCAGAACTCTGTGAGCAGAAAAGAAGAAACAGAATGGCCAGAATAATCGAGGCGGAAAAAAGGATTCTCAGTCGCATCTCCACCCCCAATCTTTCAGGGTTAGGCTTTGTGCGCCAGCACGACTCTTTCTATTCCCCCCAGGTCCTTCTTTATCTCCGCATCTTTGAACTCTTTCCGATCTCGAATCAAACCAGCTACCCGACCCGCCTGGCCCAGCCCCACCTCCAATATCAATATACCATTTACCTTTAGGAAATCAAGCGAATTCTCGATTATCTTCCCATGAAACGAGGTTCCCTCTTGGTCCGTTTTGAGCGCCACGATCGGCTCATAGTCCCTTACTTCTTTGGGAAGACCACCGAATTCCTCCTGGCTGACATAAGGTGGATTCGAGGCCACGCAGTCAACCAAGCCCTTAAGCTTTCGGTCCTTCAGGGGCTCGAACAGATCACCACAAAGGAAATCAATCCGGTCCTCCACTTCATTTCTCCTGGCGTTCTCTTCTGCCACCTTCAAGGCATCAGGCGAGATATCGGTGGCAAAAACAGACGAACCGGTCACGTTCTTGGCCAGGCTAATGGCGATAGCCCCCGACCCTGTGCCCAGGTCAACGATTTTGGGCTGGTGGCAATCCCTGAGAAGTGCGATGACCGTCTCCACCAGGGTCTCCGTCTCTGGCCGGGGGATCAGAACGTTTTCGTTCACCTGGAACTCCAAACCGAAGAATTCCGTGCTCCCGATAATATATTGAAGCGGCCTTCCGGAGACTCTCTCCCGGACGAACTTATTGAATTTCTCTATTTGCTGGCGAATTAAGATGCGGTCGCGGTCTAAGTAGAGCTCTATCTTTTTCGCATTAAGAACCGCCCCTAACAGAAGCTCCGCATTGGTGCGGGGGCGGTCAATCCCTTCCGATCGTAGCTTGGATACTGCCTGATTTAGAATGTCAAGACAAGAATTGCTCATAGGAAGATCGAGAGACAATATCCTGCAAATCCCTTTGTGCTTCTCCAAAACGATCTAAGGTCAGACCCGGGGTGGAACAGCCTCTGCGGGGGTACCCATAGAGCCAGTTTCTGCCCTTAAGGCCCGCCCTTTCACAATCTGACGCTTCTGAGAGAGATCTCCTGGCAAAGATCGTTGGCAGGAACGAAAACGCCAGACCGGCCAGACCAAATACCTTCAGGAATTTTCTGCGAGTAAACATCGTGATCCTCGGTTTGCTTGTCAGTCAGCGGACGGAACAGATTCCATCCGTTACATCCGTTTAATCCGTTGACAGTGTTTTTGCCTTTCCAAATCCAATCGGTCAACAGATGGAACGGATTGAGCTGTTTCATCCGTTACATCCGTTAAATCCGTTGATAGTTACGTTGACCATCCCATTCCTTTACTTTTGTGGGAGGAAGAATTCTATTATGCTCCAGTCTCTTCGCTCCAAAGTTTATCAACAGGCCAACTTCGCTGCCTGTAGCTTTCAGATATGAGATCAACTGAGCTTCGTGAGTCGAATCTAAGTGGGATAGAGCTTTTATTTCCACCACCACTTTGCTGCCAACCAAGAAATCAAGAATCTGCAACCCTATCATCTCTCCTTTGAATTTCACCTCAACGGTCTTCTGGGGTTCAAACTCAAGCTTACGATTTCCCAGTTCAATCTCCAAAGCCTTCTGATAGATCTCCTCCTTGTACCCAGGTCCTACCTGTGAATGAACTTCCATGGCGGCGCCGATGATCTCATAGGTCAAATCTTGATGGGGAATCTGCTCTGTCATAACGTTGCGCAAGGCCGTCAACGGATGAAGCGGATTAAACAGATTTTTCCGTTGCATCCGTTTAATCCGTTGACCGCTTTGCTCTCCTACCCCCCTATGAACGTAAAGTCGTTTATCTTCATGGCCGGCACGTACATCACCACGCTGAATTGAGGGCAAAGCTTCCTTTCCTTGCTCATCAACTCCACATTGGAGAAGGCTTCCAGG
>JBARPX010000142.1:0-3457 GCA_049643405.1 Candidatus Zixiibacteriota bacterium | reverse complement strand
GGAGGGAAGGCGATTCTGATGTCTCACCTGGGCAGACCCAAGGGCAAGAGGGTTCCGGAGATGAGCCTGGCGCCGGCGGCGAAGAGGCTGGAGGAGCTTCTGGGGAAACCGGTCCGGTTTTTAAATGACTGCACCGGCCCCGAGGTTGACAAGGCTGTCTCGGAACTCAAGCCTGGTGAATGTCTCCTTCTGGAGAACTTGCGCTACTATAAGGAAGAGACCGACAACGATCCGGTCTTCGCTAAGAAGCTGGCCGGTCTCGGAGACGTCTTCGTCAACGACGCTTTCGGCACTGCTCACAGGGCTCATGCCTCCACCGAGGGTGTAACCAAGTATTTTGACCAGTGTGCTGCCGGTTACCTGATGCAGAACGAATTGAAATACCTAAGCATGGCCTTAGCCGATCCCCAAAGACCCTTCGTCGCCATTCTCGGGGGAGCCAAGATTTCGGGTAAGATAGATGTAATTTCCAACCTGATGGACAAAGTCGACGCCATTTTAATCGGCGGCGGGATGGCCTTCACCTTCTTCAAGGCCATGGGCAAGGAGATTGGCAAATCTCTTCTGGAATCGGATAAGATCGATCTGGCAAAGGAGATCTTGAGCAAGGCCGAAGAGAAGAAAGTGAACTTCATGCTGCCCCAGGATGTGGTGGTGGCGCCGGAAGCCAAAGAGGACGCAAGCACGCAGGTGGTGGGGATAGACGCTATCCCTCCTGACCAGATAGGCCTGGATATAGGTCCGAAAACCGTGGAAGCATTCTCCGCAGAACTCAAAAAGGCAAAGACGGTGGTTTGGAACGGACCCATGGGCGTCTTCGAGGTCGACAAGTTCGCGGTGGGCACTATAAGGCTGGCGGAAGAACTCGTCAATATAACTGAAAAGGGCGCAACCACGATCGTAGGCGGTGGTGACTCGGCCTCAGCGGTGGCCAGGGCAGGATTGAAGGATAAGCTCTCCCACATCTCCACCGGGGGCGGAGCCTCGCTGGAGTTCCTGGAGGGAAAAACCCTGCCTGGAGTGGCAGCACTGACAGATAAACAACGTGGTCTATTGGCCGATTAAAGGATAGAGGAGATTATTTAGCGGCGGTCGGCAGACTTGTCTTGTCTTCGACCCTGCCCTTCGGTCCTGCCTCGCACTGAGGACGCTCGGCACGAAGTGAGACCTCAGGGTCGAAGGAAGACTCAAGCAGACGCTTGCCCCCGGACGGGCCCGTCTGGGCGTCTGGGCAGACCCGAAGGGAGCGAAGCCGAAGAACCGCGGACAGTGGAGGACTTATGCGAATCCCGATCATTGCCGGTAATTGGAAGATGCACAAAACCGAGCAAGAAGCTGTCGATCTTGCATCCGATCTGAAAGAAAGGTTGAAGAGCATCAAAGGGGTGAAAGTGGTAATTTGCCCTCCCTTCACCTCCCTGTCATCGGTGAGCAAAGCCATTGAGCGCTCCAACATCTCGCTGGGAGGCCAGAACATGCACTGGGAGGAAAAGGGAGCCTATACCGGCGAGGTCTCACCCACTATGCTGTTGACAGCGGGATGCGAATATGTTATTATAGGTCATTCGGAGAGGCGGGCTCTTTTTTCAGAGACCGATAACATGGTAAGCTTAAAAACGAAGTCTTCTCTGAAATTCTACCTCTCCCCTATCATCTGTGTTGGAGAGAGGTTGGAGCAAAGAGAGGCAAACGAAACCAAGGAAGTTGTCGAACATCAGGTGAAAGGAGCGTTCAAGGACCTCAATTCGGAGGATGCGGAGAAAACTGTAGTGGCATATGAGCCTGTCTGGGCCATCGGAACCGGAAAAACCGCAACTCCACAGCAGGCAAACGAAGTTCATCTCTTTATAAGAGAGCTCCTTTCGTCCGAGTTTGGCAAACAATGCGCCGAGAAGATCAATATTCTATATGGAGGATCGGTCAAGGCGGAGAATTCCAGGGAACTCCTGGAGATGCCGGAGATCGATGGAGCTTTAGTTGGCGGCGCAAGCTTAGACGCTGAGTCGTTTGAAAAGATTGTGAGAAGCTCAATTACAGATTAAGATTCGGCCAGCACGTCTCGTGCGTGCATACTGCCGTCTCGTTTGGAATTTGAATTAACTATAGTCCTCAGGAGGTATCATTGATAGCAGTCTTGACCATGTTACATGTGCTAATCTGCATTGGCCTGATTGTCTCGATTCTGATGCAGTCCGCTAAAGGAGAGGGGTTGGCCGGAGCCTTCGGAGGCTCAGGTGTCACCGGCGCCGTTTTCGGAGGTAGAGGAGCAGCTACCTTCCTGTCCAAAGCCACAACCTTTATGGCTATCGCTTTCTTCGTAAGCTGCCTGGTCTTGGTTTTCCTCTCCCCGACCGGCGGAGGCGTAAGCAGCGAATCCAGCGGGATTCAGCGAGAGGCACAGCGGCGAACCACCGAGGGTACGCCACCGGCAACCAGCATCCCGGGCGCCACTCCACAGGAACAACAGACCCCGACCGGACAGCCACAGGTTCCCGCAGAGCAGCCTCAGACTCCTCCTCCCGGTGAGGGTGAGTAGTCTCCTACTATGATCCTGCGGATCATGACCTTGCACTGTTCTGAGATTACCGGTCAGTTTAACTCTGTCGCAGGAAATCGCTTTTTCCGAAGTCGAAGATAATAAATTATCTCTGATTTGGGATAATAAGGATGAATGCGGAAGTGGTGGAACTGGTAGACACACCATCTTGAGGGGGTGGCGGCCAAAAGCCGTGCGGGTTCAAATCCCGCCTTCCGCATTTTTAAGCGTTTGACCATCGATTACTTCCCTCCCGTCTCTCACTGATCGCTTCACTCATGCACACGTGTTTTTATGTCCCCCTGATATCGAAGATCCGTAGGAAGGGGAACATCGAAGATCCGTAGGAACAGGGGGGTTCGCGTTCCATCACGCCCTGCCCGCCTCTGGGGTGAACCATCCGGCGGGTGGCTCAGAGGGTGATTGTCGGGCAGCCCAACCCGCAAGTCTGGACTTGCTGGACATACTGGACTTACTGGACTTTGTTTTTGGTTTTTTTTCGCATTCGAAGTCCGGCGTCGAGATAGAAGATCGTTATCCCGGAGGAGGGCTTTGACCCCTGGCTGGGTTTTGGCGTTTGTGAACCCGAGGGCGGAGAGGGGCGAGCCGACCCTGTGACAAGTGAGCCGGTTTTGTTTGGAGTGGGCATCAAGCGAATGGTTCATATGATTCTTATCCTCCCTAAAGGGACGGCGCATGCAAAAAAGAATCGTCTCCTCACTAATACTCGAGCTTTCTCTTTCACCATCAAAGTTATTGTGAATTTGGTCTTTGTGGTAACAAAGACACGCATTGGGGGCCTTTTTGTCCCCCTGACATCGGAGATCCGTAGGAACAGGGGGGTTCGCGTTCCATCACGCCCTGCCCGCCTCTGGGGTGAACCATCCGGCGGGTGGCTCAGAGGGTGATTGTCGGGCAGCC
>JBARPX010000141.1:0-25947 GCA_049643405.1 Candidatus Zixiibacteriota bacterium | reverse complement strand
GTATTCATCAGCTACAGCCATAAAGACGAAGAATGGAAAGACAAACTTGTCACCCACCTTGATGTACTGCAAAAGCAGGGATTATTGGAAATCTGGGAAGACCGACAAATAGCTGGCGGCGATGAATGGTACCCTGAAATTGAAAAAGCGATTAAATCCGCGCATGTTGCCATACTGATGATTTCTGCGAATTTTCTTACCTCAGAGTTTATACTTGGAAAAGAAGTGCCGGAATTGCTGAAAAGAAGACAAAAAGATAACCTGCGCATTATGCCTTTGATTGTAAAGCCCTGCGCCTGGAATACACGTCCCTGGCTGAAACGACTGCAAGCCCGCCCAAAAGATGGCAAGCCACTTTCCGGAGGGAACGATTTTCAGATTGATTCACACCTCGCCGCTTTTGCAAAAGAGATCTTCGATCTTTTAAGACGGGTTCCAAAAGAGCCGCCAACAACACCTGATCACGAACCCTTTCTTATCCCTCCCCGAAAAATAGAAATCTCAAAACTCCCTGTTACCAGCCCAATCCTGTTCGGGCGTGAAACGGAACTGGAGACTCTTAATAAAGCCTGGGAAAATCCTCAAACGAAAATATTAAGCTCTATTGCCTGGGGCGGTGTTGGCAAAAGCGCGCTGGTCAATGTGTGGCTTAACAAAATGGAAGAGCATAATTACAAAGGCGCTGAACTTGTGTACGGCTGGTCGTTTTACTCCCAGGGAACAAAGGAAAAGGGGCAGGCTTCCGCCGACGGATTCTTCAACGACGCCTTTAAATGGTTTGGCTACACCGGAGACATTCCTAAAACGCAGCATGAAAAAGGCCGGCTGCTGGCTGAAATCATATCACGAGAGAGAACGCTGCTGATTCTTGATGGGCTGGAACCGCTGCAATACCCACCCGGGGAAATGCATGGATTCCTGAAAGACAAAACAATGGCAGGGTTTCTCAAGAATCTTGCGAGAAGTATGAATGGTTTATGTATTATCACCTCCCGCTGTAATGTTGAAGATTTACAGGCAACTGAGGGCAGAGCGAGCCTGACGCAAAACCTGGAAAACCTGTCTGAGCAGGCTGGAATGGCAGTCTTAAGAAGTTACAGCTTAAAAGGAACAGACAAAGAATTCATAGAAACCTCAAGAGAGTTCAAGGGGCATGCCCTTGCGCTGCACCTGGTTGGCAGTTATCTGAAAGCTTTTTGCGATGGCGATATTAAGCAAAGACGTTTCATTCCCAAACTGACACAGGATGAAAAACGTGGGGGCCATGCCCGGCGTGTTATGGAGTCTTATGAAAAGTGGTTCGCAGAGACAAACAAAGCGGAACTGGATGTTTTGTATCTTCTGGGGCTGTTTGACAGGCCCGCAGTAAAAGAGGCTGTTGACGTCTTAAAAAAGAAACCTGCAATAAAAGGATTAACAGACAGGCTGCAGCATTTATCAAACAGGGACTGGCAGTTAGCTCTGAACCATTTACGTGAACTGCGCCTTATTGCAAGAAAAGATGACCACAACCCCGATACCCTCGACTGCCACCCCTTAATCCGTGAACACTTTGGAGAAAAACTGCAACAACAGAGTACCACTGCCTGGAAACAGGCTCATGTTAGATTGTATGAATATTATAAAAACCTGCCTGAAAAAAACCAACCAGACACCCTTGAAGAGATGGAACCGCTGTTTGCTGCGGTCATGCATGGTTGCCTGGCAGGGAAACATCAGGAGGCACTCGATGATGTTTATTGGAAAAGAATTCGGAGGCAACAGCAAGCATATACAGTTCATAAACTCGGAGCATTTGGAGCAGACCTATCCTGTTTATCTAGTTTTTTTGAAACGCTATGGGATAAACCTGCTTCAGGTCTCACGGAAGCCGATAAAGTTGTAATCCTAAGCTGGGCTGGATTTCGTCTGCGTGCAGTGGGAAGGCTTTCTGAAGCTGCTCGGCCAATGAAAGCTGCGCTGGAAGTCTCCAAAAAAGATAAAGATTGGAAAGGAACCGCTACAGATGCCGACAACCTCAGCCGACTGTATCTCACACTTGGTGACGTGGCAACAGCACATGAATATGGAGCGCAGGGTGCGACCTTTGCAGATCGCAGCGGGGAGTGGGAAGAAAAAATGATGAATCGTACAACTCATGCAGATGCTTTACACCAGGCAGGAGAAAACAAAGCTGCGGAAGAACTGTTTGTTGAAGCTGAGAATATGCAGAAAAAGAGCCAGTCCGGATATCCCTATCTCTATTCTTTGCGCGGTTTTCAATACTGTGATTTGCTGCTTTCTATGGGGAAATGTCCGGAGGTGCTGGAGAGGGCACGAACGACATTAAAACAAATGCAAAATGATCCCAAGGCCCCATTACTTACTGTTGCAGTTGACAAACTCACAATCGGCAAAGCCTCTATGCTTCAAGCCATTGAAACTGACTCCTCTGATTTTACAGTAGCAGAGGATTATTTAACCCAGGCGGTTGATGGTTTACGAGAATCAGGGGAGCAAGATGAATTACCTCGTGGGTTATTTGCCCGTGCAACCCTTTTCAGACATCAAAAAGATTTCCCCAAATCCTGGACCGACCTTGATGAAGCCCGGGAAATTGCAGAATACGGGCAGATGAGATTACATCTTACAGACTATCACCTGGGGGCGTGCCGCAATATCAGAGAGCAGCTAACAGTCCGCCAAAAAGACGGCGGATCTCCGACTTCCAGCTATCAGCCGACAGCTAAAGGCTATCAGATAATTGAAGATGGTGAGGACTTGAGCCTGACAAAAGAGGAGATGCAAACGAGGTTTAAGGAGCATTTCAAGGAAGCGGAGCGACTAATTAACGAGACCGGGTATCATCGCAGAGATGGCGAATTGGAGGAATTGAGCTCGTAGGTCAAGCATGGCGTAGCCTGCTTGACGAAAAAGACTGTCAACCACCCTTCGCCCAGACGCCCATTTTGTGCCCGCCAGGTCTCCCACCGTGGCGGCGGTCTCAGGGTCTTCTGTCGGGTCAGGGGACCCGACAGGCACAGGAAAATAATCCATTGATTCTTTAGTGCCCGCCGCCCCCCCGGGTTGACCGAGAACTCCTATTGTGTCATTCTGAACGGAGCCCTTCGGCACTTGTCACCCTGAGCGAAGCGAAGGGTCTGGGTTGCCTCAGGGTAAACTCCGCGGAGTGAAGAATCTCGGTTTTATGCGGGTTGAGAGGCGAGATTCTTCTCCCCCGTACGGGGGGTCAGAATGACAATTTTCAGTCAGTCTGCCCCGACCTGGCGGCGGTCTCAGCGTTTCCTGTCGGGTGTGGGGACCCGACAGGCACAGGATATTGTAAAATAACCCATTGATTCTTTTGTGCCCGCCAGGTCCCCCGACCTGGCGGCCGTCTCAGCGTCTTCTGTCGGGTCAGGGGACCCGGCAGGCACAGAAGGACGCAACCTTTGCATCCTTCATTCCGTTTGTTAGAATGTGCCCGGGCGCGCCAGCGGCGACCCAGTCCTATACGGTGCTCTATGGCAGGATTCGAGTGTCATACGAATCAGTGTAAACAAAAGTCAGGTATAATTGCAGAACTGTTCAAACTACATGCCAGAAGCTTAATCATGAAGGATGTTAAAAATCGGTGCCATAGCTGAAGGCAAGTCGGGAGAAATAAGCTCATGCGTAAACGAAACCCGTTTCTGAGAGCATTATTCATTTTCTTTAGAAGTTGGATAATTGCTGTAATAGCGCTTCTCATCCTGTATTTTGCCTGGCTCCGGGAGTGGCAAATGACATGGGGTGCGACAGCAGAAGAAGTGAACCGTTACATGGCGGGTGACGAATTGCTCGAGGATCCTGCCCTTAACGCCACCCGCGCAGTGGAAATAGAGGCACCCCCGGAACAAGTGTGGCCTTGGTTGGTGCAAATGGGATGGAAAAAAGCAGGCTTATATAGCTTTGGAAGGCTGGACAACGGTGGTATGCCGAGTGCCGAGCGCATAATTCCGGAATACCAGAACCTGAAAGTTGGCGATTTAATACTTCCATCGCTAAAAGTGGTTGAGATGGAACCTAATAAGTCCATGCTCTGGGTATTCCAGGAGCGAGCGGGTCCATGGCAAAACGCCACCTGGTCTTGGGGTCTCTATAAGACTGATAGTGGACATACCAGATTAGTGGCACGCTTACGGCAACAGTACACTTTCAATTCTCTTCGGGAGATACTAACATGGGCGGTGGTTGACCCAATGGAGATTTTCATGATGCGCACGACTTTGCTCGGAATAAAACGCCGCGTGGAGAGCAGTTAGATAATCAAATTACGTTGGTTCCAAGAAGCATCCCACTAAATGCCGCCAAAATAACGGGAGAAATTGATGCCATGGTAAACGAGAATGATATGGTGATAAACGAAACTAGAACCAAGACTTTTCGATGGCTTTTCTATATTAGTCTATTCCAATTGCTGGCATGTCTCATATTTCCGGTAATCATGTTTCCAAAGCAAATCCTATTCTATATTGAGATGCTCAACGCTCTAACAGTGGGACTGCTGTTTGGACTATATTTCTTGGGCGTGAACATGTACGGCGTTTTCATTGACAGAAGAAGACGTCCGGTTTATATCGTAATAGTCGTACTTATCAGCGTGTGGACAGTATGGGCCATCGTTACCTGGCTTCATATAGAACATATGCGCTATCTTACATAGAGAAGAAGATCCGTACAGAGAAAAAGTCTTGTAGGTCAAGCATGGCGGAGCCTGCTTGACAAATCCTGTAACACGGGTGGCCCACAGCTTGCTGTGGGATTGCTGGCGAAGATAATCGAGTCTTGTAGGTCAAGCATGGCGTCCAGACGGATCCGTAGGACAGCCTGCTTGACAAATTGTCTAACTTACCACGGGAATTCCCCTCCTGCAAATGGGGTGTGCTCTCAATTCCCCCTTTCGTAAAGGGGGACAAAGGGGGATTTAGCTTGCGCCTTTACACCAACAATTCTTGACAAACCTGCAGAAATAGTTATAATGTATCATAAAATAGAATCGATTTCGCGAGAAATCGGGTTGCCATGAATATATTTAGGGGTGTTGCCGGTTGGCGAGTAAATGATGCGTTTTTTGCGCGGCCATACCGCATGGTTCACACCGCAGTCGTGTTACACGGCACTTGAAGCTAGGTTTGGGATGTTATGCAGGTACATATAAACAATGTTGGGCGGCTGCCGCGGAGATCGGCTGCCAATTAAGTTCTGCGCAGCCGACAAGAGGGTCTATATGGGAAAGCCGAAGCGGACACGTACCCAACACGTCTTGCCTTTTGGGGACCTTTCGCCGTTGGACTTCGAACGCCTATGCTTCTGGCTCCTGTGCAGAGAAGGCTACGTAGATGTGCAACATGTGGGTCCCCGTGGCACAGATCAAGGCCGCGATCTCTGCGCCATCAAGGACGGACGCCGTTGGGTTTGCCAGTGTAAGCGGGTCGGTCAGTTCGGGCCGGAAGCCGTGGAGAAGGAAATCAACAAAATACTCGGCTGTCCCGATCGCGAGCGCCCAGACGATATTCTTTTCGTCGTTACGTGTCATATCTCCACCAGAACCAGAGCCCGCGCTCGCGAAAAAGCCAGAGGTATCCCCTGCCACTTCTGGGCCCTGACCGAACTGGATGAGCGAGTCAAGGGGCACCCAGAAATAGTCGACGAGTTCTTCCAGCCTCTTGGATCCGAACCGGATCCGTATTCCACACATTATGGATTTGCGGTTCTCGACTACCTCCGCGCCATCGACGATTTGGTGCGCCGCGAGAATATTCAAGAGCTCTCCGTCCCGCTGGCGGGCTGCGTCGAAGTGGACAGGCGCTTCGAATCCGTCGAAGTCTGGAATTTCGTCAACGACTGGATCTCGCGGGAAGAAAGTACTCACTTGGCAGTTCTGGGCGATTACGGGACCGGCAAGAGCTGGTTATGCGTGCGGCTCGCCAAGAAGTTGGGAGATGCTTTCCGCGAGGCGCCAAGTGGGAGGCCTGTGCCGTTACTGCTGAGCTTCAAATCTTACAGGAGTGGCATGGAACTGGATGAAATGATTTCGAGGGCGATCTCGCGAGACTACGGTCTGAAGGACTGCGATAGCTATAGAATCCAGGAAACGCTGCGCAATCGCAAAACCATCCTAATCCTTGATGGTTTGGATGAAATGGCTCGGGAAGTTGGTCGACGTGACGCTCTCGTTCAATTCACTCGGCTTGGCGTACCGTCGGCAGCTAGGGCTGTGGTTACGTGCCGAACCCACTACTTCCTATCTGGCACCGAGCAACGAGAGGTTTTCAATCCCGAGACAGACGTTCTGCTCAGGGGCTCCGCCCCCAACTTCGAAATCCTCCATCTAAAGCTATTTGACGAAACGCGCTTAGAAGACGCCATTCGCCGCCGCGTCAAGCTTGGGGACGCAAGGCATGTGATGAGCTTTGTCCGCTCCACCTATAACCTCCCTGAGCTCTGCGCGCGCCCCGTTCTACTGGCACTTGTGTGCGAATCGTATGAGGCGTTGCAGGCAATCAAACGTGAAGTCACCTCCGCAGACTTGTACGAGTCGTACTTGAAGGCGTGGCTCACCCGGGAACTTCGAAGCGGCCGCCTTGCCATAGCGCCGCACGAAGTGCTTGCATTTTTCGAGAATCTCGCCGAGACTCTCTTACGCCGCAACACGTTGTGGCTACGGGGAAGAGAATTTGGAAAGCGTGTGGCTACGTTCGCAGGCGAGCTTGGATTAAGCGATGGTGAAAGCAAGTCTCTTGCCCGACAATTGGCCACAAGCACGTTCCTCAAGCGATCGGGAGGTAACGGTTGGGAGTTCGTGCATCGCTCCTTCCAGGAGTACCTCTATGCGAAACGCTTCTTCCGATGGGAATGCGAGACCAACGGGGAAGGCGACTTTTCCGTTGTACACGTCCCGGTTTGGCAGTTTGTCTCACAGATTGTTCTGCGTGAGTGGGGTGAGGAAAAGGCATTGAAGTGGATTCGGGAACGAGTACCCCGAGATCGAGAACCCAGTCTCTGTAAAACAACGCTTCGTGCTGCAGCCGCATTTTGGCTCCTGCGACGCGGTAGCCGTCCGGCTTCCGAATACCCCCTTCGAGGCATAATGCTTGACTGCGTGGATTTGAGGCATGTGGATCTTTCGAACGCAGACCTCACGAAGGCGGATTTTAACCGTTCGGATTTGCGTTCCGCAAATCTCCGAGGCGCGATTCTTTGTGATTCTGTCTTGGCTGGCGCAGATTTCGCCGGTGCGGACCTTACGAACGCGGATCTGCGGGGGGCCGATTACAGAGGAGCCTGCTTTTTGGGTACAACGATGTCAGGAGTGTTGAGGTAGTATGTCATGCACGGAGTTTGGAACGCCTGACATACTGGTTATCCCCCAGCTAACAAGATCGGCGGATGGCCCACCGCTGCGCTATAGGGCACCCCGTTTGCATAGCCACAGGAGGTGCTTACGTTAATCGAACAATAGAATAAACCTAAATGAAGAATTGGAAGTCGGAAACAGGAAAGTATTTGAAGAGGCTTGAAGCGCTTTCTCAGTTAATATCGCAGAAACCCAAGCATCCTGAGAATATCCCTCATCCACCACTGGATATACCCACCACCGAGTTACAAGGTTTGCTGCACAGAACTGTGATTACCTATGAGTTAGGGGTTTGGGGACGGAGTAATGAAACCGTATCTGCTGTTTTATGCCTGTGGGCGGAAGGTTTTCTTTGTGAAGCCGCCTCTTTATCAAGATTGTTATTTGAGATATGGGGTCTGTCAGCTTATCAGACTAAATCACTAGAAAAGTATAAAACTAAAGGGAATCTTGCAAGTTTGGCGAAAGCTACAAACAGAATCTTCGAAGGAGTTCGTTCTCAAGTACTGATGCCTTGGGGAACCCCAGCCTCAGAAAAGCCAATCCACGTGATGGATACAATTAGAAGTCTGAAAGAAGAATATCCTCTGGCGCTAGAGACATATGACGATCTATGTGAATCTGCGCATGCCAATCAACCAAGGTACTTTGAATGGTGGGTGATAGGCAAATACGGAGATAATTGGACGAATAAGACCGTCCAGCTTAGAGGGCACGCATTGCTAGAAAAAACTGTATCGTCCATAGAGAGCTGTGTCAATGGCATTAGGTCATCCTTAGACAAAGGTCTGACCTTATGTGGTCAACTTTACTGAACTCGCCTAACGCGGCCGTCATGTTCATGTTCCGTCAGGTCTTGCCCGCCTCTGGCGGGTGTGACCTGACGAGCCCGGGTGCCCCGCCGCAAGCGGCGGGCAAGCTGGTGGCCGCGTACATCCCCATTTATGCTGAGTTTCGAACCATTCTAATACTTAACCCGCATTCCCTCTCTCCACAAACAGCAAATATACCTCAACTTCTGTGGTGAAAAGGATAGCTCCAGTGTTTATAGAGAGCATATCGTGTTTTCCGCTCGCCTTCAAGTCCCCCTTTCTTCCGGCGAGCGATGCAGACAATTGAATGCTCTCCTGGATATGTGCAAAAGAGATTCGATATGAACCATCCAATCGATCTATACCCTGAGTCTTGTCGAAGGGCTGACCCTCAGGCTCATCCAAGAGTAGACCCTGAGCTTTGTGCTTCGACTTCGGCCAGCACTCTGCCTCGCACTGAGTGCGCTTCCTTCGACACTGAGTCTCAGGACGAAGTGCGGCACGAAGTGAGTTCATCGAAGGGTCGAAAGGTAGACTCCAAGCGCTTGAAACTCTTGGACACATTAGTCGATAAGATCATTCAAAGGATGAACGACAACTCCTGGGATGACCAATTTCTATCTCAAAATACATTTCCTGGCGATGAAAAAAATGAAAAACAGCCATCCCCACGTCCCCCATGTCCCCCATGTCCGGCCGGTCGACCGCCGCTGAGCTCTGGGCCTCCCCGGCTCATTCCGGTTGGCGCTTCTGAGTTGTTCCTTCCACCGACAAGACGATGGTGCCGTCCTCGTCTTTCCTCACGTTGCTTATGCCCGGGTGTTCTCTTTCTAAATCGTCCAGAATCTGATTTTGCCTTTTCACCGTCCGGATGAGGGACTTGTTCTCCTTCTGCACGTAGTAAAACTCCAGAGCCTGTTTGATGGTTATTCTCAACTCATCGTCGTTCCAGGGTTTGAGCAGAAATCGATAGACCTCTCCCTGATCGATGGCGTCCATCATCGCTTTGACGTCTGCATGCCCGGTGAGCATGATGCGCAGGGCATCCGGATTTCGTTCTTTGGCTTGGGCCAAAAACTCCACGCCGTTCATTATAGGCATCTTCAGATCGGAGATGATCAGGTCCATATCGTGGCTATCCAATATCTTCAGGCCCTCCGCTCCGCTTTTTGCGGTAAGGATATCGTACTCTTCTTTTCGGAAGAGGCGCTTGAGAGAGTGTAAGATGTTTTCCTCATCGTCCACTATCAGAATCTTGGGATTCTGCATGACTTTCCCCCTTTTTCCGGTCACGTCGATTCTTCTCCGGCAGGTTGTGGGGACTGCGTTTGCCGTACCCGGCATTCAGCGCAAGTCTCGGCATCCACCATGTATCGTAGTCTTACTCTCCTGATTGTCTGACGGGAAGGATCACCCGGAAGGTCGATCCCTTCCCCACCACGCTTTCTACTTCAATCTTTCCCCGGTGTTTCTGAATTATTCCATATACCACGCTCAAACCCAAACCGGTTCCTTTTCCCACTCTCTTGGTGGTGAAGAAGGGTTCGAAAATGTGCTCGAGGTTCTCCTTGGGGATCCCCCCACCGGTGTCCGATATCTCCACCACCACGTTTTGCCCTTCCTGGTAGGTTCTTATCCTTATCTCCCCTTTGGTTTCAATGGCCTGGGCTGCATTCACCAGCAGGTTCATAAAAACCTGGTTCAGTTGCTGAGGATAACACTTGATCTCCGGAATCAATCCATACTTCTTTACCACCGTGCCCTTATACTTCAGCTCGTTCCAGACGATGTTTAAGGTGCTTTCGATTCCCTTGTTGATATCCGCCAACTCGAGCTGTTCCTTGTCCACGTGCGAGAAATCCTTTAAGTTTTGGACGATGTTCTTCACCCTTTGAGTTCCCTCTTTGGATTCGGATATGATCTTGTCGAAATCCTCCAGGATGAAGCCCAGATCCATCTGTTTTTTGAGTTCCTCGATCTTGCCGACGAAATCGGCGCAGGGTTTTTCGGTCCCCAGAGAGCCCTCCAGTGCCAGATACTGCTCTAAAAGCCGCTTGATATCCCCGACATACTCGCCCAAGGTTCCCAGGTTGCTGTGGACGAAACTTATGGGGTTGTTCAGCTCGTGTGCTACTCCGGCGGAGAGTTGCCCTAACGAGGCCATCTTCTCGGACTGCAGGAGTTGCGCCTGCATCTGGTTCAATTTCTCGTAGGCTTCTTTCAGTCTTTTTTTCTCCGCCTCCAGTTCGAGGGTCCTCCTCTCTAACTCGATGTTCTTCTCCTGCAATTCCCGCTTGGCCCGGTTGAGATTTCTGTTTATGGCCGCCTCATTTTCGTGCAAGATCCGGAGCGTCTCGGTTTTCTCCTTCTCGATTTTTATCATCTCCTCCTGGTACCTCTTGGTCTGGGTGATGTCCCGCTGGAACCAGACTAAGGCGATGAATTTACCATCCTTATCCACCATCTTGGAGACCGACGCGGAGACGTAGAAGAGTTTTCCATCCTTGCGTCGATTCAACAACTCCCCATCCCACAAACGTCCACAGGCATCCGCTTTTAGTATCTCTTTTTCAATTCTCTCCTTGTAAAGCGAGGTGGCCAGGGTCTCCAGCTCTAAACCAACCAACTCATCAGGGCTGTAGCCAAACATTCTCACCGTAGCAGGATTGGCGTAAAGGATATTCCCTTCCTGGTCCGAGGCTATGATGGACTCGGAGGCGTTGCTCATAATCCCGCTCAAGAACGATATCTTTTCTTGGATCTTTTTTCTATCAGTTACGTCTCTCCAGATCTCCAATACTTCACCTTCTGCATCCGGCTCTGTCAAGGATATGGGTACCAACTGGTAGTATCTACCATCTTTGGCCTTGACCTCTATGCATTCCGGAGAACTTGCGCCTGTATTCTCTTTCAGGGGACAGGCTTCGCACGGTTGAGCCAGATCAAGGTATCCCTCGTAACACTTGGTTCCTCTCAGGTCACCGAATCTCTCCGTTAGGAGCCTGCTCTGAGCCGTTATGACAAAATCGTGCTGAAGCAGACTCACACCCTCCCCCAGGCTCGCCAGCGCTTTGGCCAGATCAGTTCCTGCTACCGCTATTACACCCTCATCAATATTCTCAGTGGGATGCTGCTCTTTTCCCACATAGATTGGGGGGGATTCCTTTTGGCTCATCAGCTCTTGCGTTTTTTTATGTGGAAGTCCGGGGTAAATCTGTTGTACCCTCAAGCCCGGAAGCGTTCTCCATGGCACCCAAACACGCCGATTCTGTCCTCAAGCATGGTTCCCGCGGACTCAATCCCAGTGAGGGACGGGTTACTTAGGCCCTCGGTTGCCGGAAACAGGCTGATTCCTGCCGACCATTACTCCGCGAATTAGCTGGAGAACGTAACATCCTTATTATCGTTCAAAATATGGGGACGTCAGTTGGAAATACCACAGTGGGGACGGAAATTCACCGACAAACAAGACTTAATAGGTGGGCAGCTAACAGTCTAAGAATCTCAATAGGAATATCGGCTGATCGCCCGACAAGATTAGACTAACGAGCGAAAATATTTGCGCGAGGTGGCCCTCTCTCATCAATTGCAAACCAGAAAAAAGCTGCGGGCAATCCTCTTGAAGAAAACAAGAATGGCCACGGCGGATACCCGTCCCGTTAGTCAGGTGCCCAAAGACAACCGACCTCCGCACGATCCAGATGGGGATCGCAATTATCTCTCGTCAGACATTCAAGTAGAGAATATACAGCCCCCCCAGAAAGATCAGGACCCCACTGATCTTCTTTGTGAAGTTAGAGAAGTTGCTTACCCCTTTGGATTTGGCGTAGCTTTCCACAAGACCGGTAAACACGCCAGCCAAGACTATCAGAGCACAATGACCTACAGCATAGACAAAGAGCAGGGACATTCCATAGATTATCCTTCCCTTCGTCGCAACAAAAGCTAAAATCACGGCCAGAACCGGAGTAGCACAAGGAGAGGAAACCACTCCAAACAAAAGTCCCAATAAGAATGCGCCCAGGATTCCCTTATGCTTCGACTTGAGCACAACCGGTTGAGGGAGTTTGAAACGAACGACTCCAGTCAGATACAGCCCCATGACCATTGCCACAGCCGCGGCGAGATAATACCAGAACTTCCCCACATCCCCAAACAGCCCCCCTACCAGGGAGGCAATCCCACCGAGAACGGTGAAGGTAATGGAAAGCCCTAAAGCGAACACGACGGCGTAAGCGATCGCTTTCTTTTTGCTACCCTCTGAGTAACCGCCCACAAATCCGATTACCAGAGGGATAATCGCCAGCACACAGGGGCTGGAAGCGGAGATCAGACCCCCCAGGAAAACGAGAAGATAGGCCAAGCCGGGGGAATTGTTTATCACGTCTGAGACATTGGACAGAATCGACTCCATATCAATATACTCCCATCTCGGCGAATTTGCTCTTTATGGACTGCTTGTCCATGAATCCCTCATGCCGGTAGACCTCATTACCTTCCGCATCATAAAATATCTGGGTGGGAATCAAGCGAATCTTATATTTCTTGGCCTCTTGAGGCTCATGTCTCAGGTCGATTACCTTCACAATCGCCTTCCCCTGGTATTCGAGCGTTAGCTCGTCCAAAATCGGCTTCATCTTCTTACAGGGAATGCAGGTGCCTTTGCCCACATCGATTAATGTGGGCAACTTGCCGGTCTGAGACTCTGCCTGCGCAGCACGCGAATCTGGTTCCTTCCCGGATTGATCCGCGCAGTTGCTGAGGAAGAACACAGATCCTATCGCCAGCATGATTCCAACTATCATCGCATTTTGTATCCGTTTCAATTCTTCACCTCCTGTTGTCCTTTTCCGAACTTCTGAACTCCATCCGTCGCATTATTTCCTTCTGAATGTTTCCAAAATCTCCACAGGTGGGAACACGATTGCCTTCGGCTTACACTGCGGCGCGCAGCCGCTGCATCCCACCACGCAGTTGAAGGAATTTGCGACTTTGACCTTATTGATCTTCTCATCGTATTCATAGACTCCAAAAGCACAGAACTTCAGACAGATTTGACAACCATCACATAAATCGTCCAGGATGTGAGGAAACCAGGGTATCTCCTCTCTGGGAATCCCCTGCCAGGTGCCCAAACTCTTTCTCTCTTCCGTGGCTCCTCCGCGCTTGCGCTCACTGAACCTCTTGTACTCATTGAGAAACGCCGCGACGTAGACCTCCTCTTTCGCGGGGGGAATGTAGTTAAGCTGCTTGAGCTTGCTGAAAAGACGGCTCGTTACAGATTCCTCCGGCTCTATGCCTGCCCGGTACAGCTCGTCCAGAACCTCGTCCAGCCCGGCTATGCCGATCTGCTTGCCTTCTATGATAATGAGCTTTGTTTTCACTCGTACGTCCGTCTTTAGCTTGGGCGTTTTCATCTGCCGTTCTTGCTTTGAACTTTGCTCTCAGGTTCGTCGTCTCGCGACTCTCCGATGAACTGATCCAGCTCTTTCTTGAAAATTGGCAGGAATTTCTTCTCTTGTTCGCAAAACTCCCACACCGATTCGATTTCTTTGAACTCAGTTTTCCCCTTTAAGAATTTTTCAAAACCCAGCGCGGACCAGTATATTTGGTATCTCTTCGCAGTTAAAGTATCTTCATCGATGTCATATTCCTTGAAGACGATTCGTCCGTTCTTGTATGGCTTGGCGTAGTATTTCTCCAGACTCTTCTTGGAGAAGCTCCCGACGTTTATGCAGCAGGAACACTGGACAGTGGGATGGAAATGAATCACCAGCAGGCTGTCAAAATACGACAGAGAATCCTCTTGGTGTTCAGCAGAAGAGAGTGTGTCTTTTACAGATTCGGCGGATGCTTTTGGAAGCTCTGGTCCGTCTGATCCCGCTGAATTTACGGCAAAGACAGACAAGCAGAAAAAAGCCAGAAGAATCAGAACTTTCTCTGATTTCGTATTCCCAAGGCAAGAGAAGAGTCGAGCAAGCATTTTGGATTTCCTTCTCAATCAACTTTGCACTGTCACAAGGCTTTTGATAGCTCCAGCTTGACTTCCTCGGCAAAGAACCGCCGCTTCAGCCAGAATGCCACGTTGACCAGGCTGATCAGGACCGGAACCTCAACCAGAGGTCCGATCACGGCGGCGAAGGCAACCCCCGAGTGTATCCCGAAAACGGCAACCGAGACGGCAATGGCCAACTCAAAGTTATTGCTGGCAGCAGTGAAGCCAATGGTGGCTGTCTTAGAGTAACCAGCTCCAATCTTTCTGCCCATCCAGAAGCTTATCAGAAACATAACCACAAAATAGATACATAAAGGTATCGCAATCCTGACCACATCCAGAGGGATCTTGACGATATATTCGCCCTTAAGGCTGAACATCACCACAATGGTGAAAAGCAAGGCTACCAGGGTAATGGGACTGATCTTTGGGATAAACCTGTTATGATACCATTCTTTATCCTTAAGTCTGATAAGGGTGAACCGGGTTATCACTCCTGCAATAAACGGGATTCCCAGATAGATAAACACACTTTCCGCAATCTGTCCCATGGTAACATCTACCGCGCTTCCCTTCAAACCTAACTGAGCGGGCAGAACTGTAATAAAGATGTAAGCATACAGACTGTAGAAGAAAACTTGAAAAATGCTGTTGAACGCAACCAGTCCTGCAGCATATTCTGTGTCCCCTTTAGCCAGGTCGTTCCAGACGAGCACCATGGCTATACACCGCGCCAAGCCGATCATAATCAAGCCTACCATATATTCAGGGTAGCCATGCAAAAAAACGATAGCCAAGATAAACATCAAAATCGGTCCGATAATCCAGTTCTGAACCAGGCTCAATCCCAGCACCTTCCAGTCGCGGAACACATCACCAAGTTCCTCGTATCGCACCTTGGCCAGGGGCGGGTACATCATCAGAATCAGACCGATGGCGATGGGTATGTTGGTCGTCCCCACCTGAAAGAGATTGATGAACGCTTCCGCCTTGGGAACGAAATACCCCAGAGACACCCCAGCGGCCATTGCCAGGAATATCCATAAGGTAAGGAAGCGGTCCAGAAAGGAGAGTCTCTTGATTACGCCTTGGCTCATAAATTTGCTCGAAGTGCTCGAAACCTGAGTTGTCAGCCCGGTTCCTTATTTACTTTATTTACTTTCCTGCTCGATCCATCCCTTAAGTGTCGCCATCACCGGCAGCTTTCCGGACGAATACACCTTTCTGTTTATCACCAAACCCGGAGTCATCAAGACTCCGTATGAGGAGATCTTGTCAAGATCAGAGACCTTTGTAACCTCCGCCTCGAGATTCAACTCCTTCAGCACATCGTGCACCTGTTTCTCGAGATCGTTGCACCTGGCACACCCCATACCCAGTATTTCGATCTTCATGCTCACGTCTCCTATATGATCAAGTTTCCAAAAATCATGCCTGTCAAGGTCGCCATTATCACTACCAGCAGAACGTAGACTCCGGTCTTCCTGATTCCCATTATCCTGGCTATCACAATCATGTTGGGCAGACTCAAAGCCGGGCCGGCCAGAAGCAGAGCCAGTGCAGGACCTTTTCCCATTCCCAAGTCCATCAGGGCTCGAATGATCGGCACCTCGGTCAGGGTCGAAAAGTACATCAGGGTGCCAAAGATGGAAGCGACGAAAGTTGCTCCAAGCCCATTTCCTCCCAGCCATTGTTCCACTATTTGCTGGGGAAGCAGAGCCTTGATGATTCCTGCGACAAAAACGCCCGCAATGAGAACGGGAAATATCTTCTTAAAAAGATCCCAGGTCTGGCGCATCCAGAATCCTAATTCCTCTTTCTTAAACCAGCGATATAATACCAAGCCTAAGGCCAAACAAAGCACACCCGTTATCAGCCACTTCTGAGCGGCGCCGAAGACCATGATTCCCACCAGGACGGCGAAGTAAAGCAAGGTGATGCCCTGGGGTCTGGTTTTGTCCTCCTCTTGAGGTAGGGCCAACTCACCCGGATTGTTGACTTTCTCCAACTCCTCCTTCCTCCACACAAAAGCCATGATCAAACCGATGACCACGGAGAAAACCACGGCCCCGATAGCTCTGGCCAGGCCCAGATCAAACCCCAATAGTCTGGCAGAATAGATCACGGCCAGGATGTTTATGGCGGGTCCGGAGTAGAGAAAAGCGATCGCAGGACCCAGACCTGCTCCCCTTTTGTGTATTCCTGCAAAAAGAGGAAGAATGGTGCAGGAGCAAACTGCCAGAATCGTTCCGGAGACAGAGGCAACAGAGTAAGCCACTACCTTCTTCGCGCTCGCTCCGAAGTATCTCAACACCGAAGCTTGTGAAACGAACACGGCTATTGCGCCCGCTATGAAGAACGCAGGCACCAGGCAGGTGAGCACGTGGGCGGATAGGTATTCAAGCAGTGCTGACCATCCGCTTTGGAGGATATCAATAAATAGCATAATGACTCTGGCAAAGGCTGCCTGAGCGGAGATTTTGCATCAATGACGCAACCCGGTCAGAAAGTTCATGAAAGAATCTTAGCTCTTTTTGCCTTCTCCTTGATCTCGGCCTTAACCATCTGGTTCACCAGGGAAAGCAAGCTGAAGATCCTCTTATCCCTGATCTTGTAGTATACCGAAACCCCCTCTCGACGCGACTCTAAAATGCCCAGATCTCTCATATGCGTCAGATGCCTGGAGATGTTGGATTGGTCTTCCTTGATAAAGGGTATGATCTCGCATTGGCACTTCTCACCGTTTTTGAGGAAGTAGAGAATCTTCAGCCGGGTCGGTTGAGCCAGGGCCTTAAGATAACTGCTTTGCAGTTCGACTAGACTTGAATCAAACATGGTTCGTCCTATCCATTTTGGGTTTTTATGCATTCATGCACATTTAAACATATTATACGACCACACAACCCCCCTGTTTGCTTTTTAACCAACTATTTTCTATCTTCGGCAGCCTATAACGTGACCATATCACGCCAGCGACTACTGGTGCACGGGTCCTTCAGTGTGGGGCACTAGTCAAGCCTAAAGGTTGCCCTTCAACCGACCTTATATTTCATGGGTCTTTGCTTTTGCCATCTATTCCGTCAATCTTCCGTCGACTAATCGCAGCGTTCTCTGGGCATACTCTGCCGCACCCGGATTATGAGTCACCATCACCACCGTAATGCCGGTTTCGTTTAATAATCTTAAGTAGCTGATGGTCTCCCTGGTCATATCCGGATCCAGATTTCCGGTTGGCTCATCTGCTAAGATGATCTTTGGATTATTGGCTAAGGCTCTGGCAATAGCTACCCTTTGTTGCTCTCCGATGCTTAGCTCGCGTGGTTTGTGGTTAACCCTGTCTCCCAATCCCAGCTTCTCCAAGAGTTGAGTGGCTCTTTCTGACTGCGTGCCGTCGGAGGTTCCGGCCAAAGACAAAGGAATCTCAACGTTCTCAAGGGCAGTCAGGTAAGGGATCAGATTGAAGGTTTGAAAAACGAAGCCTAAGTTTCTCAGCCGAAATGCGGCTCGCCTTTTGAAATCCAAGTCATAGATCGAAGTCCCCTCTACGGTGACTTTTCCGGAGGAGGGATGGATAAGTCCGCCCATGCACAGAAGCAAAGTGGTCTTGCCGGAGCCCGAGGGCCCCACAATTGAGACGAATTCTCCCTCTCTGATGAACGAAGAGACTTCGCTGAGCGCCAGGACCGTATTCCCTTTGCTGTTATACGCTTTTGAGAGGTTCTCTATTCGGATCATCTATATCTCCTGTAAAATTAAAGCGGGATCCAATTTGGCCGCTCTCCTGGCTGGCAGATATGAGCTTATCACACTGATTCCGACAGCGATAACCACCGCCCAGATAAACAGGAGAGGAATAGGCAAAACTTTTACACCAGCTATTTGAGGTCCTAAAATCATTCCAGCCAAAGTGCCAAACAAGTATCCGGCGATGCCGCCTATCAGTCCCAGGATTAAGGCTTTCCCGATGAATATCGAATAGATATCCTTGGGAGACGCGCCTATGGCCAACAGGGAGCCAATCTCCTTCTTCCTCTCCTCCACGTTGGACCACATGTAATTGCCTATGGAGATTCCTCCCACCAGAATTATGATAATCAAGAAAATCACGGAGAATTTCCCCATGGTCTCATTTGTCTCCACCTGAGTCTGAACAATATGATTGATGGTGGTTATCTTGGTGTCCGGCAAGATGTTTCTGAGGTTTCCCAAAAGCCCCTCAGAGATGGCAGCACAGCAGCCCATGATTTCGATGGCGTTTACCACTTTTCCTTTCCCCAGGATTTTCTGGGCGGTGTGGAGATGAACGAAGATTCGACCGTCATCCACGGTTCCGGTCTGAGGAAGCACTTTTGCGACTTTAAGTTCAGTCCCTTTGATTTCTATTCCCGAAACCTCTTTCAAATTCAGTTTTGAAGCCACGTCACTTCCCACCAGACAATCATACTCGCCCAACGAATCTATAGCTTGTCGCTGGAGTTTTGGATCTTCGTAGCCGAGACTTCTGTTCATAATGTTATTGGGGTCACAGGCTGCCTGCAGGCCCGGGTCTGCAAATCCAGCGGTTTGCCAGATGGGCTTTGAAGCCAGCTCATTTTTCGGCAAAATCCCGGTCAGTACCAAGGAATGATTCTGCACATTTATGCGGGCTGACAACTTTGGAGACAGGTTATCCACGCCTGGTATGGTGGAGTTGGTTATCCGATCAACGTAATCTTCCGGCATCTCCGGCGCATTAATGTCGGCCGCATAATAGTTGTCGATAGTTGTGGTTTGAGGCAAGACCAGTATGTTCGCTCCTAAATTGTCCAGTTGAATCGCCACCGCCTTCTCCGAGGAATTGGAGACCGATTTAACCGCCACTATTACGATTACTCCCAACAAGATGGCTATGAAACTGGTGAGGAATTGTTTCTTTCTTTCCAGAAGCTCCTTCAGTATGATTCTTCGCAGATTCATTTTTTCTCCTCAACACCGGGATTTGTTCTTGACTGCTTATTTCGTTTTTGGTTGCGTGGGGGGGCAAGTTTTGCCACTGCTCGGAGGACAACATCCACCCTTAACCACTCTTGTTGCCGCTTGAACCAGGTTGGGGACCTGTACTTCTCCCTCATACTTTCCGGTCACCTGACCCTGGGAATTTATGACAAAGGTGACCGGCTCAGGCGCGTTGGAGTCGATTTTGAGTTCCCGTATGAATCCTGCCTCTTTTGGATCCGATAGGTCAACGCTGACGCATTCCGTCTTTCCTGCCAGCTTGCTCTTGGCCTGAGAACAACGGCTCTGCACCTCGCCTCTGACCGGCATTTGTTTGCTGGAAAAACAGAGGATTACGCTTTTGCCTTGCCGGATGTATTCCAAGGCTTCGGCTTTCTTTGGAGACGGAAAGGCTTCGGTGAGTTTCTCCTCCGTAACGACCTTTGTGAAAGCGGACAGAATCGTGCTGTTGGAATCAAAAAGAAGGGTCAGGGGGATAGGGGCGGTTTGGGTTCTCATTTTTGTGACTATGTCGCGGTTCTTCGGGTCCTTGCGGTCGACTTTGATGATCTCTACGTTCTCCTCTGTCTTCCGCGCAAACCGATCTAAGTGTTGTTCCATGGTCTCGCAATCTCCATCACCCGATTCATAGAAAAAGAGATAGACATACTTACCGTCTGAAAGCGCTTGTGATAATCTCTGCGAGGCTATTGAAGGCTCGGGTTGCGATTGAACCTGCCTGGCAGACTGCACCGGCTCCGCGGTGGTTTCTTGTGCCTGTATCTTGCCATCTCCTTGCTTTTCACAGCTCAGACCGAAGATGACCATTACCAATGCCAATGCCCCGATAATAGCACAAGCCCATTTGCTTTTTATTTGGGTCTGCATTTCTTACTCCTTTCCTTGAAAATCAGTGCTCGTCCAGCAGTCTTTGACTGCTTACGGGAACGGTAAAGCGACTACTGTCTTGATCACTCAACTGCAGGGTGATCGACTTGGTTAACTTCGTATCTTCGGCTTCCCTTTTAAGCTTAACCTTCAGTTTCACCTCCTCGGAAGGTTTAACCAGTTTGCTCGACAGCTCTCCCTTAATGTAGTCAGAAGGCATATCGACTATTTCAATGTCCAAGCCATCAGAAGTTGCGTTCTTGACGTTAACCTCGATTTCCGAATTCTCTTCCACTTCTTCTGGGCTAAGGTCCACAATCATGGGCGAAACCTGGACAGGAAAGTCACTATACGGTTCTGCCTTGACGTCCGCCTGGATGCTGATCTGGATTATCGAATCAGTCGGATCATTGGAAAAGATGCGGGTCGTTTTCTTCACATCACGTTTAGTTTTTCTCGAATCGAAAATTATCTCTAATCTTGTGCTGTCTCCGGCAGCCAGCTCCTGTTTGTCAAGCGGAGCCTTGGTGCACCCTCAGCCGGGTTTTACCTTTGCGATTCTTAAAGTATCACCGCCTATGTTCTTGATCCAGAAAATATGCGAAATACGGCTCTGCTGAGGCGTCCTTCCGAAATTCCAGAAGGTCTCAGAAAGCCAAATCCTCGGCGGCCCTGCCTTGGTGCGAGGCGGAAAGAGGCTCGCACCTATAACGATAACCACACCCAAGGCCAAGCCGAGAGCGATCCATCTTGTCCGGCTCGGATTTCCGGTGTGCTTGTCACCCTTGCCGTACTTCTTCGTGTCTTTGCGCCCTTTCGACAACTGCTATCCTTTCAAGCGGATAATCCGGTCAGGTTCTACTCCCTGCCACACTCGCACATTTGGAGCTGGCTTTGTTCGCAAAGCCTACCACGCACGTATCGCCATCTCTGAGTCGCAACCTTCGCTTCAATTTCTCCTCGTCTTCGAGGAACTCTTCCTCGGAAAGCTGCTCCTTCAACAGCTTAAAAAGCTGGCGATTGAAGGATGAATGCTTTCTTAGACAGGAATAGTAAACCCAGGTGCCTTTCCTTTCCCCTTCCACCAGCTTCGCGTGTTTCAAGATGTTTAAGTGCTTGGATATCTGATATTGAGGGCGCTCCAGAGCGTCCATGATCTCGCAGACACAGACTTGACGATCAGTGATTGACAACAATCTCATGATCCTTAATCGCGTCTTGTCTGCTAAAGCTTTAAAAACGTCTGCGTGGTTGTGCATTGTACCTCCTGTATGCCTATATGCCTACATCGGCATATAATATAATCAAATGATACCTCTTGTCAACCCCTTTCTGCATTTCTCTTCTAATTCGAGGGAAACAAAGATCCCGAGTTTCGTGGCCCGGAAATCACAAGCCCTCCTGGGACCAAACTCCGTCACGGAGGTTTTCCCAAGAGTGCTCTCGATTTAGGCGACGAACTGACCTTGAAATCCTTCTAAACTGTCATTGCGAGGAGTCCCCCGTACGGGGGACGACGTGGCAATCCCTGTGTGAAGATTCTTCCCCCGCCCTTCAGCAAGTTCCCTTCGGGTCTGAGCCTTCCCTCGACACTGAGCCTCGGGACGAAGTGCAGGGTCGAAGACAGGGCAGTGAGCGAAGTCGAACTGCCAAAGGCAGGGTCAGAATGACATGGTCGTGATTGGCCTGGCATCATGTTACCTTCTCTGATCACGGGGGGGACACCCGGTCATCTGCCAGCCTTCACCAACTGATGCCGGCGTGCCACGATCTCCTACATCTCGTTTGATCATCGACTACCCCCTCCCCGGTTCCCTCTCTCGTTATGGGAGAGGGATACAGGAAAAAGGCCCCCCCCCTTTTTGCATTATTTCACCAGCAGCATCTTCTTCACCTCTAAGAATTCGTCAGCTTCCAGCCTGTAGAAATAAATTCCGCTGGAGACTTCGTCTCCTGTGGCGTCCTTGCCATCCCACCAGACGGTCTCGTATCCAGCAGGCTGCTCTTCATCTACCAGGGTCACAACCTTTTGTCCGAGGACGTTGTAGACGGTCAAACTCACGTGAGCATCCTGCGGCAGAGCAAATCTTATGCTGGTCCGTGGGTTGAACGGATTGGGATAGTTCTGGGACAAGGAGAAACGCTGGGGTCTGGACTCGGAGCCTTTTGCCGTCTCAAGCTCCAACTCCTCGGACAGTTCTATGGCTAGGGGCCTAGCATCCAGGTCCACTAGTGTCGCTTTTTTGATTTCGATGCTGCTCAAATCGCTACCTCTGGCGCGCAGAGTGATCAAGGTTCCTTCTCCGGGGGCTAGGAAGTTCTTCCCGGAAAGGTCCACCATCCCGATCCTCTGAGTTCCGTCCTTTACACCGGCAAAGAGCTGAAGCCCGTCAGTCAGAGAAGTCAACACGGGATCGAGCATGGTCATCTGATTCAGGTCGAACTCAACCTCCAGTTCGACCCCGGCTACCATCCGGTCGAATTCCGCTGTCACTGAAATCTCAACCACTTCATCGAAATTTCCCGGCGCAACTTTGGCAAGACCGGGCGGATTGTCATGACCTGGGTCAGTCTTGAACTCGAGTGACACCCGAGCACGGCCGGTGTTGCCGTTCAACCTGGAGACCGAAGCCAGTATCTCTCGTCCTCTTCCCGGCGAACACGGAGGTGGTCCACCTTTGTACAGATAGCTCACCAGATAGACTACGTCGCCGATGTTAACTATGCCGTCAGAGTTGGCATCTCCGACCCACAAGGGATTAGGTGCAGGGCCGTTCTTATACAGATAGGCAACCAGGAATACCACATCACCGATATTTACCACTCCATCTCCGTTGGCGTCGCCGCGGATCAAAGCAGACTCAGTAATAGTGAGGAGCGTGTCCACTGGAAGGCTGGTCAGCTTTTGCACGGTTCCAGAGGGCCACCTGATTATCAGACTATCTACTGAAGTTAAATATCCTATGCCAAACTCAACAGTCAAAGAGTTCTGCGACATATAACCTGATCCTCCTGAGATCTCTCGTATCTGAGACAGAGTGCCGGAATGAGCGCGAACTCTTGCACCTATCGCTGATTTGTTGGAGACGACTCCCACCAAGCTTACATGGAGCCAGTGCTTGGTAGAACCCTTCTGGTTTAGAAATAGTCTGTTGGGACCTTGCATGTTGGCTACATAAAGATCAAGATCACCATCGTTATCGAAATCTCCCAAACTTGCCCCACTCCACAACCCCAAATCTACTAAAGCTCCAGAAGTTGCGTCAACAAAGGTCCCACCGCCATCGTTACGTAAAAGCCTGTTCGGACCCAAAGTTGCACCATCCCCTTTCGCTAAAAATAAATCCAGGTCGCCATCGTTGTCGTAATCTCCCCAGGCGATATTTTTCGCGTGTCCCCCATCCGCCAGGGGTCCACTGGTGACATCAACAAAGACTCCCCCTCCATCGTTGCGAAGAAGCTTATTCCCAGTATACCGGTTAGCAAAGTAGAGATCGAGATCACCATCGTTATCATAGTCCCCCCAATCTACTCCTCTGCCGTTTAGTGCATCCCCCAAAGGTCCACTGGTGGCATCAACAAAAACTAAGTTCCCTTCGTTTCGGAGAAGTCTGTTAGCGTTACCGGCGTTCACGATGTAGATGTCCAGATCACCGTCATTGTCATAATCTGCGCAAGCCACTGCTACGCCAGTTCCTGAATCTCCCAGAGGACCGCTGGTGGCATCAACGAAAGTTCCACTCCCATCATTTCGGAAAAGCTTGTTAGTGTTGTCGGAGTTCACCAGGTAGAGATCGAGATCACCATCATTATCAAAATCCCCCCAGGCAACACCAGATCCACATGCAGGATCTCCTAAAGGTCCGGTGGTAGCGTCAACAAAAACTCCCCCTCCCTCATTTCGGAAAAGCTTGTTGGCGGTTCCGCAGTTTGCCAGATACAGGTCCAGATCGCCATCATTATCATAATCTCCCCAAGCTACTCCTTCGCCGAAGTCTGAATCCCCTAAAGGTCCGCTGGTTGCATCCACAAAAACTCCACCCCCCTCATTCCCGAAAAGCTCGTTGGGATTCCCACCATGCGCCAAATAGACGTCGAGGTCGCCGTCGTTGTCATAGTCGCCCCAGGCAACGCCCAAGCTGTATGTTGTGTCTTCTCCCAGAGGGCTATAGGTCAGATCAACCCACTCGGCACCAAAGGCAGTAATTGCATCCCGCAAGTCCGGTCGGGGACCAATCCATCCGGATTGTGGACCAACCTGAGGTGTTCCTGTGTTTATCAGAACAGTTCGGAGATAATGTGGGGAAGGTGGATTTGCCGAGATATTTGCCTTCCAATATCCCACACAACAAGCAACCGCGCCCGCTACTATAGGAGAAGCACTCGACGTCCCATCGAAGTTTTTCCTGTACCAATAGTTGTACCCTTGAGCTCTGTATAAATCACCGTATCCGGTGGTGGTCACGTTTTCGCCCCAGCCTTGAAGGTCAAAACGTCTGCCAAAACTGGAGAAATTCAGTTTTTGAAGATCTCCTTGAGGCCAAGTGCCCCCAGTATACACTCCTCCTGCCCCCACGATGATAGCACCTGAATTCCCATGCCAGGTGAGGTGATCGGTATTCACGTAGCCGTTCCCGCCAGCTTCGACAACATTGATTCCGTTTGCAACGGCATTCTCAATCGCCGCATAAACTCCGTTGTATGACTGAGGATTAGGAGAATAGTTGAGCCACCACTCGATAGGAATATAGTCCGTGCCTAAATAGGTGTATGCCCATTGCTGTTCCAAAAGAATTACATCACCTGCAGAGAGGCTATCAATTGCATAAGCTATTGCACCAGGAACGTTCCAGGTGGTAGCATTAGGATACACCGTGCCACAGGTTTTGAGAGTCGCCCCGTAGCAAATCCCGGTGGTCCCCCAGGCATTATTATCGGAAACCAGCTCACCGATTACCGCGGTACCGTGGTTGGTATCTGCTCCAGCGGGATAGAAAATCGGATTGGGATTGATTTGGGAGCCGACCGCTTTGGTGAGATCAGCATGGTTGTAATTCCAACCATACTCCAGATCACATACGGTCACGCCGGTTCCATTTCCCCCGGTTTGGGTCCAGGCATAATCGGCGTCGATGCCTGTGGGAGTGGAGCTTGCCGAGCGCAAGTAACCTTGACAAGTGTCACCAGTGCACGAAGCATAATTGGGAGGAGAGGGAAGAGGCATGGGTTTTGGCACAGGTCGAGCAAGAATGATCCCGGGAAGTGCTTCCAACTCCTGACTTATTGCCCAGACGTCCAATCCCTTTGGAATACGCAATCGATAGATGTTGTTCAAGTTGTAAACTGGCTTACCAGTATTTGCTTCTCCACGAGACTGAATCTCGTCCAACCTCTCCTCCGGGACATCACAGATGCGATTCCACTCGAACCAAGCAAGTCTCTGAACCACCCCATCCACCCCTGCCAAAGCGCTGGTTGCCAAATCGAGCAACGTTCCGTTCCGAAGTCGCACCCTGGAATCTTGTGCGAACATCACCTCGATTAAGTCTTCCTCGCAGTCGTAAGGCTGGCCGGAAGAGGTCGCAGCCTCAGAAGAAGAGAATGACAACAGGCAAACTGTCGTCAGGAGCGCCGTCAGAATAAGGAGTTTTGTCTTCATGGCTTTCCTTCCTTTCTTGAAGTTAGTTTTGGACTTGCGTTCAACAGCGGAAACGCTTCGTTTCACCTTGTCAGAGTTCATCTGAACACCTCCTGGCATTGGGTTAGAGTCCAGCATCTCCCAAACCCCCCACCATTGCATCTCTTCCGTCATAAGCGCCTCCGAGTTTTTCTTCCTTCCTTTTTTCACCTTTTCTATCCTCTTTTTTTCAAAACCGGGGAGCGTGGTCCCGCCGTTGGCG
>JBARPX010000140.1:0-21122 GCA_049643405.1 Candidatus Zixiibacteriota bacterium | reverse complement strand
CCCTCCAGTAATGATCGTGAAAACACTCATGTGTTCTTGCTGAATTCTTTTTCGAGCTCCTCGGCTGTCAGTGACTCATCCAAGTATTTCCTGTGATCAATGCTCATCCAGCGCTGG
Source organism: Candidatus Zixiibacteriota bacterium (assembly GCA_049643405.1). GTDB lineage: Bacteria > Zixibacteria > MSB-5A5 > MSB-5A5 > SM1-73 > SM23-73-3. Next base: position 21,005 of record JBARPX010000140.1, on the reverse strand, counting down.
TTGACCCGACGTCGACATATTCGATGGATGTTCAGCAGGTGGCGGGTGGAGATATTGTCGGTGGTGCTATTCTTCCCGCCGGAACCACAACTCAAGGTGAAAGAAGGCGGCAGTGTATTGAACATTCCCCCTAATGCTCCCTGCGTGGATGGAGTGTTGACCAGAATCCGGGCGACGTCTAGGTTTTTGGAAAAGTATTCAATCCGGTCGGGGGCGTTGGAATAGATCACGGCTGTGTGGCCGATGCCTCCAAAGCGAGTGATCTCCATGCAGCGAGCAATGGCGGATTCAAAGGTTTCTTCAATATAGAAGGCAAGAATCGGCGCCAGGATCTCGGCGGAGAGCGGCCGGCTGCGCGAAACCTCATCCAGCTTGGCAATAAGAACCGAGGCATCCACAGGGACCTCGATACCAGCCATCTCGGCAATCCGCTGAACCGGCTGACCTACCACCGAGGCCAACATCACACCTCTTTGCTTATCATAAGCAATACGACCAACTTTTTCGGTTTCCTCCGGGGACAAAAAGTAAGCCTTTTGTATTTTGAACTCCGCGGTCACCTTCTCGGCAATCTCCTTTTTAACCACGATGGCCTGTTCGCTGGCACATATGGAACCATTGTCAAACGTTTTGGACGTCAGGATATTCTGAACGGCGAACGGGACATCGGCGGTGGCGCCGATGTACACCGGGACATTGCCAGATCCAGCTCCTATTGTCGGCGTGCCGGAGCTATAACTTGCCTTGACCAATTCACCTGTACCGGTGGCTAAGATGAGCGCCAACCCGCGATGGCTCATCAGCTCCTTGGCCGTTTTCGGACTGGGTTTGGCCAACCACTGGACGCAGCGCTCGGGCGCGCCCGCTTTAAGCGCTGATTGGTAACAGACCCGAGCCGTTTCCGCCACACAATTTTTGGCTATGGCATTCCCGCTGATAATCACCGGATTACGGGTTTTCATGGTGATGAGAATCTTGAAGATGGTGGTGGATGTGGGATTGATTGCTGGAATCAATGCCAGAACCGGGCCCAACGGCTGAGCCATTTCGATGATGCCGGAGAATGAATCTTCAGAGATGACACCCACCGTCTTTTGATTTTTGATGTACTCATACACCAGTTGGCTGGCGACGACGTTCTTGATGACCTTATGTGGCCCAAAGCCCATGCCGGTCTCCTCCGCCGCCATTGCTGCGAGACGAACACGGTTATCCATGGCTGCAAGATAGACCGCCCGCACAATGCGATCCGTTTTCGGCTGGTCTAAATCTCTGAAAGCCGCAGCCGCTTCTTGGGCTCGCTGGATAATCTCATCGGAAAAAGCCATTGCCGGTTCTCCTATCATTGGTAACGTACCCCTGGTCCGTCATCTTTATCTGCTTCAACGTCACGGAGATCCAGGATCCGTCTGGGAGCTGTCTGTAACTAACAGAAGCTGCTTTATGCGTCTTCCTTCAACCTGCTCCGTGTAGGTTGAGCATTCAATCTCTAATCCATCCTTTTCACAAATGGCGATGATATTGGGATGATCTGATAGCCATGTGGCTTTGGCTTCATGGAGGAATCTGCTCCCGGCCTCTTGGTCGCGCAGAAGACGCCCGGGCAAAAACTTCAACGCCACTCGACGATCGAGCTTGGTGTCCCGGAACTTGTGGACAATATCCATTCCACCTCTGCCGAGTTCTACGAGGACTTCATAATGTGATATGGTTTTGCCGATCATTCCGGAAACCCCATCTTTTTGATTAGCTCAACGAACCTGGGGTCCGACCGCAGTTTGTCAAAGACATCATCTATCAGCAGACTAGCCAAACCCGGGTTGCGTTCCTCATATGCCCGTTTCAACCATTCAATGGCCCTCTCAGTATCCCCAAGACGCGCGCACAGCCATGCGATGTCGTAGGGCGGCACCTTTCCCTGTTCGGCTTTGGGCTGTTTTATCTCCAGCCGCTTTCGCAGGTAACCAGCCCAACCGAAGGAGGCATACGCTGTCCGCAGTGCGGTGACCTCCTGCCGGGTGAGGGTTCCGGTAAAGGAATCTGCTTTTAGATGACCCTCGACCGCTTCGTCGTATCTTCCGCGGCGCTCGTTGACAGTAGCCAAGATAATATGTGGAAAGCCGAAGGTGGGGTCGATGTCAAGAGTCCCCTCGGCATGCTTCACCGCTTTCTCCTCTTGCCCAGCATACATGTACACCCAACCCGCGGCGGTATTCATTATAAGCGAGAGCGGATCGAGCTCCAGCGCCCTTTGGATCTCCCGAACTGCTTCGGAAGTCCGCCCCAGGTAAAGCAGTGCCATGGCAAACCACTGATGAGCCGTAGCGTAGTTGGGGTTCAGCTCTATCGCCCTTCTGAATTCCCGCTCCAGGCCGCTCCAGTCCCAGTCGTAAGACCAGAGTACATAAGCAAGCGAAGTATGTGCTTCGGCCAAAGTTTCGTCTATCTCCAGTGCCTTGCAGGCAAGTGCTTTAGCCTTGGGAAATGCCTCCTTGGCCGGGAGCACGTCCACCTGCTCCAGCATGCTGTAGCAGTCGGCCAATCCGGCGTAGGCCAGTGCATACTCCGGGTCCTTTTTGATCACCTTTTCGAAATGCGCCACCGCTTTCTCAAGCGACTCGGGCGTTCTCCTATTCCAGTGGTATCTACCTTTCAGGTATAGGTCATATGCTTCCAGATTACTGGTGTAGCGCTTAAGCATCTTTTCCTTCTCATCCCCCAGCAGTTTGACCTTCAACCTCTCAACAATGGCCAGGGAGATCTCATCCTGAATGGCGAAGACGTCCGCCAAGTCGCGATCAAATCTCTCCGACCAAAGGTGGTATCCATCGCCGACGTTGATCAGCTGGGCGGTGATGCGTACGCGCCCACCGACCTTGCGCACGCTCCCTTCCAGCAGCGTGCCCACGCTCAGCTTCCGGCCGATCTCCCTTATGTCCTCGTGCTTGCCCTTGAAAGCGAAGGCCGATGTCCGGGCCACCACCCGCAGACCTTCCAGTTGGGTGAGGGCATTGATGATATCCTCAGCCATGCCGTCGCAGAAATACTCCTGCTCCGGGTCAGCGCTCAGGTTGGCGAAAGGGAGAACGGCAACAGAGGGTGTGGCCTTCCCCGAGGTCTCCAGTGCCTTCGTTACGCCAGATTCCAACTCCGTCTTTAGCTTTTTCAAATCAGCCCCAAGCTCGTCAACGTGCTGGTAACGCGTCTGGAGGTTCTTCTCCATGGCCTTGCCAACAATCCTCTGAAGTTCCTCAGGTGCATCTGATTTATAGCGAGCCAGTGGCTCAGGTGTATCATTCACAATGGAGTTGATTACAGCGGCCTCATGGCCGCCCTTGAAAGGAAGTTGACCTGTGACCATCTCGTACAAGACGACGCCAAAAGAAAAAACATCGCTTCGATGATCAGCCTCTTTTCCCTGCGCCTGCTCGGGGGACATGTAGGCAATCGTGCCAAGTGTTGAACCAGCTTGGGTTAATGTCACATCCCTTTTCGCCTTGGCCAGACCGAAATCACATATTCTCACCCGGCCGTCCTTGCCTATCAGGATGTTCTGCGGCTTGATGTCGCGGTGAATGATACCTGCCTGATGAGCCTTGGCCAACCCCTCACAAAGCTGCATGGCAGTTTCGAGAACCGCGTCGATGGACATACCTTTCTTGGTGACTACATCTTTCAGCGATTTTCCTTCCACGTACTCCATGGCGATGAAAGGCCTGCTTTCGTGCTCCGCAACTTCATAAATGGTTATTATATTGGGATGATTAAGAGCGGCTGCTGCCTGCGCCTCACGTTTGAAACGTTCCTTCAGCTCTTCATCCGAGGCATATTGGGAAGGCAGGAATTTCAGGGCTACTTTGCGGTTGAGCTTGGAGTCTTCAGCCAGGTAGACTTCCCCCATACCCCCCGCGCCGAGCTTCTTCAGTATCCTGTAATGTGATATTTTTGCGCCGATCATCTGAATGAGGTTTGCCGTGCTCCTTCAGTAGGCCACAAAGGTCAACCGGTTACCGCAAATCCTTGTCGGTTCCCTACAATGAGCAAGATAACCTTCAAGCTCGAAAAAGGCAAACCCCTTTTTACCTGCGATTCCTGAGCTGGAATCACGAGAACGATGCTTCCGGAGCAGTGCCCGGCACTGAAACCCGGACAACTGTCCGGCGAGCAATCATCTATTTAACATCCAGCAAATTCGGTTCCTGCAGAGACAAACCTTGCCTTACCCTTATATTCAAACCCGATTGATCTGATTCCCGAAAACCTTCCTCTCGTCTCTACAATTTCGGCGGAGGCGGGATGGGGGGCTCTGCGTGGGCACAGTACATCATCAGGGCGTCAATCTCGTCCAGCTCGCCCGGATTCGACGTGGGATTCCCCGGATTGCCCTCGCTTGTCGGACCGTAGACTTTGTTCAGAAGCAAGTCGAACAGGTCCTGGCGCATCCCGGTGAAGGCCACCTTGTATTCCTCCCTGAGCCTCACCCAATCTTGCCGTTTCAACACAGGCATTCAGATCACCTCCTTTCGCTAACTTCTCTCTTCAACAACCGGAGAGCAGGAACCGAATTGATGGACTTTTTACAGTGCTTCCAGTCGCGTTTTCACCTCAATCAACTGGGTTAGACTCTCATCGGCTTCTGACCAGATTTCCACAAACCTACGAAAGTGCCGTTTTGCCTTTTCTCGTATGCCTTTCCTCTCGTAAGTCATGCCCAGCAGAAAATGGGACTGCGCATAATTCGGATTCATCTTAAGCACAGCCTCAAGCTCTCCCACCGCCGAATCCAATTCGCCGATTGTGAAATAGGCTTCTCCCAAAGCATTCATAAAGAAAGTTCGGTCCAGCGACCTGATCTCGGCCGCTTTCTTGAAGTTCTCTAATGCCTCCTGGCCAAGACCTTTGCTGAGAAGCAATGCCCCCAGAAGATGCCATCGATATGCTTCTGCGTCTTCACCTTTCTTTTTTTCCGTTAATCTCTGAACGGCCAAGGCTTCGTCCTGGGCCTGAGCCAACATGCCCTTTTCAACGTAAGCCAATCCTCTGATCCAGTGGGCCTCAATCAGGCTAGGATGAAGCTCCAGAGCTCGCTCGCACTGGCGAATCGCCCCTTCGTAGTCGTCGCCCAGATAATAAGGCTTACTCAAATAAAAGTGCGCCTTTGCCCTCTCGACTTCACTCGCGGACAAATCCAGGTATCTCTCGTAAGAGCGTGAGGCTTGGCTGTACATACCCTTGGCCAGGTAGGTTTCGCCCAGCAGAACGTGGGTGAGAGAGTAGTCCGGTCTTATTTTCAGGGATCGCTGGAGGGTAGTTATGGCCTCATCATAGTTACCCGCAATCAGGTGGAAGTCGCCAAGACAATCCAGCGGGTAGGCTTGATCTGGCAGCAAATCGACGTATTTTTCGAAGGCCGCACGGGCTTGGGCAAACTCTCCTTTCCTCAGATAAGCCCATCCGAGGAAACTGTAGGTGAAACTGCTGTGATGGGTGACGCCCCGGGGATCGAGTTCCAACACCTTCTTGAACTCGGATATGCCTTCCTGGTACATCTTCTTTCGGCGATAGTAAACATAACCAAGATCGCTGTGAGCCCCGATATTTTCCGGATTAATGTTTATCAATCGGTCCAGATGCTCAATGGCCGCGTCCCAGTCCTCGGTGAGCAGGGCCTCCGAAGCCAACAGTCGGGTTAGTTTCTCCTCACCCATCCTTGCAGGAACTGATTTCGCCTTCTCTATGATTTCCAGGGCCCTGACCTTGTCACCCAAAGTGTAGTATTCGCGGGCCAGCGCCCTGTACGCCTCGATGAAGCTCGAATCGAATGCTATGGCCTTTTCCAGATTCTCTATGGCCTCTTTGGTGTACATGCGAAAGGCCGCCTCTCGTCCCGCGGAGTAATGCCTGTATGCTTCCAGGGAGGTGGTGGTGAGTTCTGTTATGTTTTTTTGCTCCTGTTGATTCTCGATTGCGGAGACCTCCAGGCCTTCTTTGATTTCGTCGGTGAGGTCGTCCACTAAATGACCCAGGATGCTGTCCTCGCCTTTACCTGTAACCCTATAAGCTGCCACCTGCTCTTTGGTGTCCACATCCAGCAGTTGGGCATTCATCGCAAAAGTACCACCGCTCTTCAACAGGCTACCCAACACCATCACCCGGACACCTGCTGATTTGCACAGTTCGAACCCCAGCGCGGCGTCAATGACTTCTACATCCTCGTAGGCTTGGGACCGCAGAAGCTCGTACATTCGCGGGAAGGTCATCACCTGTAGAAATTTGGACTGACCCAGGTCGGTTATAAGCAGTTCCGCCAGAACCTTGCGCAGATAATCGTACTTGTCATCGCCGGTTTGATTGGAAAAGAACATCACACCGATGGGAACCTTGGGGATCGCAGTTGGAACTCGGCTCTTGTTCTGGTCCAGAAGCAAGGCTACCACCATGAGAGCCACGACCACAAGCGCGGATGCGACAACCGTACGCCTCTTTCTTCTTGTTCTCTTCATTTCCGGAGTTGACCCTCGGTCGACCGTAAGATCTTTCTTCGCCTCCAGCAGGTCGATCAGCATCTCGTCCATACTCTGATACCTTTGAGCCGGGTCTTTGCTCAAAGACTTCGTAATGGTCTTATTCAGACTTCCCGGAATCTCCTTTCTCAGGCTGGTGACCGGCGTCGGCTCTCGGTTCAGAATGGAGTAAATCACCGCCTGCTCATGCTCGCCTTTAAAGGGAAGCTCGCCGGTTATCATCTCGTAGAGCACCACGCCCAACGACCAGATGTCGGCCCGGTGGTCCACCGGTTCGCCTCGAGCCTGCTCCGGCGACATATAGGCCGGGGTTCCCATGGTGGTTCCGCTCTTGGTGATGGTGGTCCCGCTCTGAGATTTGGCCAGACCAAAGTCCATGATCTTGGCCTGCCCCTTGGGCGTAATCCTCACGTTGCCGCTCTTCAGGTCACGATGAAAGACCCCTTTCTCATGGGCCGCCTGCAAGCCCAAAGCCACCTGGAAGGCGATGTCTAATGCGTCGGCCAACTCTAGCGGACCGGACTGAATCTTGTCTCTTAGGTCTTGACCTTCGATGCAGGCCATGGATATGAAGGTGTGCCCGCCGGCCTCATCGATTTCGTAGACGGTGCAGACATTGGGATGGTCCAATGCCGAAGCGGCTCGCGCCTCGCGCACGAAACGTTCCTTGGCTTCAGCGTCACGGGTCAACTCCGGCGGCAGGAACTTCAGCGCGACGGTACGCTTGAGTTTGGTGTCCTCGGCTTTGTAGACTACTCCCATCCCGCCCTCGCCCAGCTTTTCGAGGACCCGGTAGTGGGATATGGTTTGACCGATCATCTACGAAAAGGTTCCCTTCTCAAGGCTATTCGTAGTATACCTATACAAGATAAGCCCCAACCCTCCATTTGGCAAAGGAATTGTGAAGATTTATCGGAGTCGATTGGCTAATCCGCGATGTCCGTGTTGGGATAGAAGGTGCTCCATGCAAACCAGAAAGCCGAGGGTGACGGTGAAACGCGCTCTCGACACAACAAGGCTGAACTTCACGCCGTGTCAACTTATGATCGACGTGGAGTCTGACCGTAAAAAAAACAGACTTATCAGTCTTTTAAGAAGGCTGAGTCCCCTTGGCTCAGCCGACCCGTCTGAGGATCTGGTGATGAGGTATTCTGCTACCCATCCCCTACTCGTCTAATTCCGGCCACTGAGTCGAATCACACACGCCTTTTGGATGGGAGTGGTTACCACCCGATTGCCGAATTCCAGGCGCAGTCCGCAAGCTGCCACAACGTCCATCTTGATGGTACTCCCACCCAGGGTACAGCCCCGGATGGCGGTTTTCACCGGTGACATGCCTTTTCGATCGAACCACCCGCCGGAGACGAGATAGACACCTCGGTCAAGCACGTGAACTGAGTACACGGAGTTTCTGGTGCTGATCAGCACCAGATCTCCGAACCGCAAATCCTTCTTGCAGACCTGTTCTAAGTGGACGGTCTCAGCCACGATTCTTTCCAGGCTGGGAGCCAATCCAAAGAAGCCTGTGAACTGTCCTGTGTTTCGTTTGGTTTTTACTCTCAACTCTTAGCTCTCAACTCCTTTAGTCTCTCCTTTGCATCTTCGACTTCTGCGATTCCCGGATCGGCGTCCTTCCACCACTCCAGGAACTCCTCATACTGGCTTACCGCATCCTGAGTTCGCCCCAACCTTTGGTAGGCCAATCCCAGATAGTAGTGAGCCTTGACCGACCAGATCGGGGATTCCATTCTGTTTTTATCGTACCTGGACAGCGCCTTTTCCAGCACCTCGGCAGCCTGTTCGGCCTGATCTGATTCGAGATAGGCGAGAGCGAGAAAATAGCGAATCTCAAAAAGCGGCGTAAACCCGTCATACAGTCCGTCCCGCAAAGGAGCAATTGCCGCCTGCGGGTTTCCCTTGATAAGCTCAACGACTCCCGCGATTTGTGAGTAGTGGGTCATCTGCCCCTGGTTATTTTCATTGATATCCGCTCGCCAGGTCTGTAACATCTCGTCGGCTTGTCCATACTGCCCCTGCAACGCCGAGAAGATCGCATACATGTCTCTCATCCTGGTCTGATCCTTCGGGAGGTACTTCTCTTGAAATGCCCTAACGATCTCGAGTTCCTTCCGGGCGAGGTCAAGACGCTCCGTCTCCATGTAGATGAAGAACTTGACCAGATGTTTATAAGCCAGGTCCGATCCCGGTTTCTGATCAGACTCATCGGCAGCGATTCCTTGGTCCAGGACTCCAAGAGCCTGGTTTAGCTTCCCCTGAAACATGGGGATGAACGCCATGTAGGTCCTTGCCCCTGCTCGCACCTGCTGCTCATCACTTGACAGAGCATTTCCGACCAGGGTCTCGGCTTTGTCATATTCTCTCTTGAAGAGATGGGCTCCCAACAACTTCCGCATGCTGTTGGCATACTCCGGCTCTACCTTCAGCGCCTGTCTGTAGTTGTCGATGGCCTGATCCAACTCGCCATTGTAAGCGTAGATATCACCCCTGGTGTCATATGCGTCCGGCTCATTCGGAAGCAACCTTATGTAGTTGTCGGCCGCTTCCAGCGCCTTCTCGAAATCCCCCATCTCGCTGTAGGTGTAACAGAGTCCATTATGTCCCGCCCTGTATGTGGAATCGATTTCGATAGCCCTGCTGTAAACCCGCGCTGCGTCCTCGCGCCGCCCTGCTGCGCGCAGGCCGTTGCCGAACGCCCAGTAGGTCGCCACCCTGGTAGGTTCAATCTCCAGAGCGCGCTCCATCAACTCCGCGGCTTCCAGAGAGTCCCCTGACTCCCACCTCGTGCCTGCCAGATAAACCAGTATGACTACAGAGAGTGGATCCAACTCGAAGGCGGTCTCCAACTCCCTCATGCCCTCTTCATCTTTGCCCATCTCGCCCAACAGCATGGCGTACCAGTAGTGGGCGTAAGCGTAAGCGGGATTTAGTTGGATTGCCTGGAGATACTCCTTCTCCGCCCCGTCCAGATCTTTCTCCAGTTTTAGAGCCAGCCCCATTGATGCATGAGCTTCGCCCAGCTTATCATCCAACTCAAGCGCCCTTCTTGCGGCCTCTTTAGCCTTGGGGAGAACTTCTTCGATAGGGGTGCCCACGTTACTGGGGAGGACATTGTAAGCATCGGCCAGCCCGGCATAGGCCAGTGCGTAGTTGGGATCGAGCTCCACCGCCCTCTCGAAATACTCGATAGCCCTCATCAGATGCTCTTCAGTTCGTCTATTCCACAAGAAGCGACCTTGCGTGTACGCGTTATATGCATCAAGGTTCTCTGTATGGCGCTTGGCAAACGCGGCTCTATCCTCTCCCAGGAGCCTGATTTTAAGCACGTCCACGATCGCCTTCGAGATCTCGTCCTGTATGGCAAAGATACTCTCAAGCTCCCGATCGAAAGTCTGCGACCAGAGGTGAGAGCCGTCAGCCACATTGATCAACTGAGCGCTCAGCCGGATGCGGTTGCCCTCCTTTTGGATGCTTCCTTCCAGGGCCGTGGCGACCCCCAGCTCCCGGCCGATCTCCCTGATGTCCTGGTCAGGCGCCCTATAGCGCATCACCGAACTCATGGAGATGGTCTTCAAATCTTGCAGTCCGGTCAGTTTGCCGATGATGGCATCGGTCATTCCGTCGCAGAACGACTCCTGATCCTTGCTGGGACTGAAATCTCTGAAGGGCAGTACTGCAATCGAGTTTTTCCATCCGGTCCTGGCGGCCATCTCGGCCCCGGGTGGCGCCGGCACGTCCGTCCTGCTGGAAAGCAAGAGAAGGGCGATGACGGCCACAGCGGCAGCCAGAATCACACCAACGATTGGAACCGCCCTGGAGCGTTTTTCTTTGCGGACGCCGAGCGCGCTCTTGCTCGAAAGGGTAGCTGCTGTCGTCGACTGCCTCTGCAGTTCCTTTAAGTCAGCGGTTATGTCAGCCGCACTCTGATACCTGGTGTCTCGGTCCTTTCTCAAGACCTTCTCCACTACACTCTCCAATCCTTCCGGGACATTAGCCTTGTACCGGGCCAAGGGTTCTGGTGTCTCGTTCACGATAGAGTAGACTATGGCGGCTTCATGCTCGCCCTTAAAGGGAAGTTGACCCGTAACCATCTCGTACAGGACCACCCCCAGGGAGAAGATGTCGGAACGCTGGTCAACTTCCTTTCCCTGGCCCTGTTCGGGGGACATGTAGGCGACGGTGCCGACCGTAGTGCCGGTCCTGGTCAACATGACTTCCCGTCTCAACTTGGCCAGACCGAAGTCGCATATTCTTGCCCGTCCGTCCTTGTCTATCAGGATGTTTTGCGGCTTGACGTCCCGGTGGATAATCCCTGCTTGATGAGCCTTGGCCAATCCCTGGGAAATCTGGATGCCAAGATCGATCACCTTCTGGACGGACAAGTCTTTCCTGGCTGTCAACTCCTTCAGAGACTCCCCTTCCACGAATTCCATGGCGATGAACGGTCTGTCCTCGTATTCAGCCACCTCATGAATGGTGATGATATTGGGGTGGTTCAGAGCTGCCGCGGCCTGGGCTTCGCGCTTGAAGCGTACTTTGAAATTCTGATCGGAGGCGAACTGTTCGGACAAAAACTTTAGCGCTACCTGGCGGTCGAGTTTTGTATCCTCTGCCAGGTAGACCTCTCCCATTCCTCCTTCGCCCAGCTTTCTGACCACCCTGTAATGCGAAACGGTTTTGCCGATCATCCTTTTTGTCCTCCAAGGGTTCACGCACGCTTTAGGTGCGGATACGAGCGTCGATCATGGGAGCTCCTGACTGGTTAATTCCTCGTATGGAGGATAGCCCTCGAGCTTTTTGTACACAGGGTGCAATCTCAGCAACGCCGGAGAGGTGAGATTGTTCTCCAGCAGGAACCGGATGAGTTCGACCGCCTCCGCTTTTTGGTCCAGCAGGATGTGCGTATAAGAAAGAAGAGTCACCGCCTGGGACCACTTCATGGTCAAAAGCGAATCACCCAGGTTCTCCCTTACGATGTTCACCTCCTCCATGGCTTTCTCCCGTTCCTCTTTTATAGATAGGACCAGGGCTATTGCCGAGCGTGCCTCGCACTCTCCCGGAGTACCTTCAAGCTCCTGAAGCATGGGCTCAAGCAACCCGAGGGACGAATCCAGATACGAGTGGGCCAGTTTCTCATCTTCCCGAATGAAGGCAACAACCCCCATGTTGATGTAGAAATCCGGGCCAGGATTTCTCTGGCGCGTCGACTGCAGATAGAAAGCGGCGCTGTCGAGCTCCTCGGTGAGAATGAAAATCGAAAAGAGCGTCGCCTCCCCTCTGCCTGACTGAGGATTCAATTCCAGAGCTTTGTGCGCCATCTGCTTTGCCCGCTGTAGATCACCTCGCGAGATCAAGACCCCACTCATTGCAGTGTATATCGCATCGTTGGTGGGTTGAACTTTCACGCCCCTTCGGAAATACTCATCCGCCTTCTCATGTTTGCCCCACAGGTGGTAGAGCCCAATTAGGGCTGAGAAAAGCCCGCTCTCGGTCGGTTTCACCTCCATTGCCTTCAGCAGAGCTTCCTCGGCCTCGGTGAACCTTCTTGCCTCCATGTACCAGTTCCCTAAAAGCCTCCAAGCTTCGGCATAATGCGGATTGGCTTCAACCGCTCTTTCGGCCGCCTGAATGGCCTCTTCCGTTTTGCCCTGAACCGAATAGAGCCGAGACAGGGCGCGATGCGCCTCGGCTAAGTCAGGGTCCAGGCTCAGCGCTTTGTTGGCTGCCCTCTCTGCTTCCTCCAGCCAGGACATTTTGACGTCGATGACAAACATGACATAGCTGGAGTAACAGTCGGACAGCCCGGCATAGGCTAAAGCAAAACCGGAGTCTACCTCAAGCGCCCTTTCGAACATGCCGATGGCCAGCTCCAGGTACTCCCTTTTTGTTGAATGCGCAAAATAGTACTCCCTGCCCTGCAGATAGTAATTGTAGGCCCGCACGTCTAAAGTCGGCTTTTTCCCGATCTCCTTCAACTCCGCAGGCGCCAAAGCAACTTCCAGCGCACTTGCCACCTCCCTGGCCACGTCCGCCTGTATGTCAAACAGGTCCTCCATGTCCCGGTCATAGCTGTCGGCCCAGACATGAAACCCATCGTCGGCCTGAATCAGCTGGCAGGTGATCCTCAGCTTGTTGCCGTGCTTGCGCACCGATCCCTCCATCACGTAGTCAACTCCTAACTTGTCAGCCACGGTCTTCATGCTCACCGGCTCATCCCTGAACTGTTCCATCTCGGTCCGCGAGACCACCCGCAGTCCGCTGATCTTGGAGAGCTGGGTGATGATGTCCTCTGTCATCCCTGCGGCGAAGTATTCGTCCTCCGGGCTATCGGACATGTTCTGCAGATAGAGCACTGCTATGGAGGGCCTGCCCACGCGCAGGTCGGAAGGTTGCTTTTGACCCAAGAATGCCAAATAGACCAGCACCACGACGATGACACCCAGTCCCGCCAGGATGAAGGGAAGTGTTGTTGTCTTCTTCGATTTTTCCACCTCGGCAGGACGCACCACGGATGCGGTTTTGGCGTATTCCATACCCTTGCTCTCTACCTTCAGATCGGCTCGCAGGTCGTCTGCATGCTGATATCTCTCCTCTTTATCCTTGGCCAGAGCCTTGAACACGATGCGCTCCAGTTCAAGTGAAACCCGGCTGTTGAAACGGGCAGGCGGCTGGGGCTGTTCATTGATTATGGCATGGAAGATGGCCGCCTCATGTTCCCCCTTGAAGGGGAGCTGCCGGGTGAACATTTCATAAAGGATAACCCCCAGCGAGAAGATGTCCGAGCGCTGGTCGGCCTCTTCGCCGCGCGCCTGTTCCGGGGACATGTAGGCCACCGTACCCACGGTGGTGCCGGTCCGGGTCAGCATGGCGTCCGTCTTCGCCTTGGCCAGTCCGAAGTCGCAGACTTTGGCTCGACCCTCCTCGTCGATCAGTACGTTGTGTGGTTTTATGTCTCGATGCACGATCCCTGCCTGATGGGCTTTGGCCAAACCGTCAGAGATCTGCAAGCCGATATCAAGGACTTCCTCAACGCTCAAATCCTTGCCGGTAATCACCTCTTTGAGCGACTGGCCTTCCACGTATTCCATGGCGATGAACGGTTGGTTCTCATACTCGGCCACCTCGTGGACGGTGATGATGTTGGGATGATTCAGACCGGCTGCGGCCCGAGCCTCACGCTTGAATCGCGCCTTGAAACTCTCGTCTGAGGCCAGCCGGCTGGGCAAAAACTTCAGTGCCACCTGGCGGTTGAGTTTGGTGTCCTCCGCTAAGTACACCTCGCCCATCCCTCCTTCGCCCAACTTCTCGATCACCTTATAGTGTGATATGGTTTTGCCTGTCATTTTTCCAACCCGACTTTCTTCAGCAACTCTTTGAACCTCGGATCCGACCGCACGCCGTCAAACTCCGGAAGCACCTTTGTTTCAAGCAGTCTGCTATCGCGTTCGCGGTGTGCCTCGTCCAAACGCTCAAAACCCTTGTCCTTCTCGCCAAGCGCGAAGTAAAGACATGCAAGCAAAACCGGCGAGACATACGCCCGCTTCGCTCGCTTTAGCAAATCATCCAGTATTCCGTATGCCTCGCTTCTCTTGCCCACCTTCACTAAGGCGATTCCCTTCCACACTTCCACGACCGCATCCAAGCCTCCGCGAAGTTCACTCTCCTTTTGCAACTCCACCAGAGCTTCCTGGTACATGGACTTCTGCAGATACGCCTGCCCCAGGGCGGCATGGGCTAAGCTGAAACTCGGGTCCATCTCCAGCGTCCTCTGAAGCTGCTCCACCGCTTTATCGTAGCGGCGGGCGAAGTATAACACCAAACCCAGATTTCTATTTATGATAAGAGACAAAGGGTCCAGTTCCCAGGCTTTTTTCATCTCAGCGATGGCCTCATCGAACCGAGCCGCGTAGGTCAACAGGAGCGCGTACCAGTGGCGAGCACTGGCATAGTTGGGATTCAGCTCAATAGCTCGTTTGTGCTCGCTCTCGCCGCCCTCCCAATCCCATTCCCGGAACAGAACCTGTGCCAGGGAGTTATGGGCTTCGGCCAGTGTGGGGTCGACTTCGAGAGCTTTCAGCGCAGCCTCTTTCGCCTTCTGAAGAAGCGGCTTGGGTGAGAGGAGGCTGTAGTCCTGCAGGGTAATGTAGGAGTCGGCCAGTCCCGCATGAGCCAAAGCATACTCCGGATCCTTTTCCACCGCTTGGTTGAAGCACTCAATGCTCTTGTTCAAGCTCTCTTCGGTTCTCTTGTCCCAGAAATAGCGACCTTTCAAATAGAGGTTGTAGGCGTCGAGATCTTGGGTATGTCGCTTCAGGATCTTGGTCTTCTCTCCACCCAGGAGTTTCACCTTCAGCTTACCCACGATGGCCAGCGAAATCTCGTCCTGGATGCAGAAGATGTCTTCGGGACAACACGAACCTCCTATGTCGCGATCATACCTCTCCGACCAGAGATGGTAGCCGTCGGCCACGTTCACCAACTGGGCGGAGATGCGCAATTTGGCTCCTGCCTTCCGCACGCTTCCTTCCAACACCGCTCCCACGTTCAGCCTCCTGCCGATCTCTCTAACGTCCGCTTTCTTGTCTCTGAACGAGAAGGCTGACGTTCGGGCCACCACGTGCAACCCCTCCACCTGCGCCAGGGCGTTGATGATCTCCTCGGCCATCCCGTCGCAGAAGTACTCCTGTTCTTTGTCTGCACTCAGATTGGCAAACGGCAATACGGCGATAGATGGCAAAGCTTGAGTCCTTGCCACGAGCGTGCTGCTCGTCCCGGAATCGAATCCCTCCTTCATCAGCCTTAGATCGTCAAGGACCTCGCTCACCGTCTGGTAGCGTTCCCCCGGATTCTTAGCCAATGCCTTGTTTACCACCTGTTCCAATTCAATCACGGAACCGGTCATGGGCCGCGGCTCCGCATTCAGTATGGAATATATCACCGCCTGGTCGTGCTCCCCCTTGAATGGCATCTCGCCGGTAAGCATCTCATGAAGAACCACGCCCAAAGCCCAGATGTCTGTGCGGTGATCCACATCCTCTCCCCTCGCCTGCTCCGGTGACATGTAAGCCACCGTGCCAACGGTGGTGCCGAGTTGGGTCAGCATCGCCTCCTTTTTCACCTTGGCCAGGCCGAAATCGAGTATCCTGAGTCGACCATCCCGGTCTACCAGAATATTCTGGGGCTTAACATCCCGGTGGACGATTCCCGTCTGATGAGCTTGGGCCAGCGCCCCGCAAATCTGCCCCGCGATGTCGATTATTCTGTCTATGGAGAGTCCTCCCCTGGCAATCAGTTCCTTCAACGATACGCCTTCTACATACTCCATGGAGATGTATGGTCTGCTCTCGTGTTCCGCAACTTCGTGAATGGTTATGATATTGGGGTGATTCAGAACGGCTGCCGCCTGGGCCTCGCGTTTGAAACGCTCCTTGAACTCCTTGTCCGACGCGTACTGAGCAGGTAGGAACTTCAACGCCACCTGTCGATTAAGCTTGGTATCCCGGGCCAGGTAGACCTCCCCCATGCCGCCTGCTCCGATCTTACGGATGATTTTGTAATGAGATATTACTGTGTCTGGCGCAAACATTGTAAACATTCTACCTTATGTTCGACCCGCTTTCTTTCTGCTCAGAAAACCGCAAAAACCCGTTCTCAAAGATGCCAAGACAAGTCAAGAAATTGACTTAGATTCAAGATAGAGTTTCTATCTGAAAAATCAAGCGGTTTATCCCTCAGCGATCCCTCCGCAGTACCATCATGGTAATGTCGTCGCTCTGCGGAGCGCCCCCGGTAAAACCATTGACCTCGTCCAGCACCGATTCGGTCAGCTCTTCTGGAGAGATATCTTTAGAATCGAGAAGGAACCGCTTCAACCTGTCCTCTTCATACATTTCGCCCTGGTCATTGGTCGCCTCGGAGACACCGTCGGTAAACATGAAGAGGAGGTCTCCCACTCCAAACTCGATGGTGTCTTCCCTCCACCCGGGGACGTCAAACGTTCCGATCGGAACGCCGGATGCCTCCAGATCCTCCACCTTCCCGTCGCTTCTCACCATGAGCGGAGGGTTGTGGCCCGCGTTGATATACTCCAAAGTGTTGGTTTTCGGACAAAGCACGCAGATAAACAGGGTGGCGAAATCCCCCGGGCGACTGAACTTGAGAAGCTGTCTGGAGACCTGAGAAACGGCATCCAGCAGGTGGAAATCCTGCGCGGCATATATGATGCGAAAAGCGGCCAGCACATTGGACATCAGCAGGGCCGCACCCATGCCCTTGCCCGAAACGTCCGCCAGCAAGAAGAGAACTCGTCCGTCGGCAAGCTCGGCCACATCGTAGAGATCTCCCCCGACGGATTTGCATTGTGTCTGAAACGCGCTCAGACCATAGTTCTTGATATCCAGGAGCTTCGCCGGCAAAAGCTGGTTTTGAATCTGGGAGGCGACCTTCAATTCGGCTTCCAGAACCTCTTTGGCCTGCCGCTCCTTTAGGAGATTATGATTGGTGATTTTGGCTGCCAGGATGTTGCCAAAAGTCGCCGTTACCCTCAGGAAATCCTCGGTGTAACGATGCAGCGGATTGGTGGTATCCACATACAGGACTCCCAGAACCTCCTCCTGGTCGAACAACGGGACCGCCATGGCCGATTTTATGCCTGAACCCACGATTGATTTTTGCTCCGCGAATCTGGAATCGGCCTCGGGATTCGAGATTAAGATGGCGTTTTTCTGATTCAGAAGCTCCCGTACGATGGTACGCGATATGGTAAACGAAC
Organism: Candidatus Zixiibacteriota bacterium; assembly: GCA_049643405.1. GTDB lineage: Bacteria > Zixibacteria > MSB-5A5 > MSB-5A5 > SM1-73 > SM23-73-3. The sequence goes on along the minus strand of JBARPX010000140.1, from coordinate 3,692 downwards.
CCGAAGGGCGTCTTCCGGAGAGACGACTGGCTGCCAGGGACAGTTTCTGATCTCCCGGCTCGGAAAGAAGCAGAGCCACCCGTTCAGTGGGAATGGCGCCCTGCAGCAGTTCCAACGCCTTGTCGAACATCTCCTCACCCGAACCCGGCAGAATCAGCATCCTTCCCATCTCCGAGATGGCCTGGAATACCCGGGGATTGTCTATAATTTCGGCGGGAAGCGACTGGAGCGCCTCCTTTATCGGCAGGACGGTGGCGTTCTGCATGTCGTCATCAGATTCCGCCACACTGAAGGTTCCACTCGCGGGTTGCTCCTCTTCGCCGACAGTGATCTTGAATTCGACCCGGCCAAAGGAGACGATGTCGCCATTGTGTAATTCTGCAAAATCGGAGATGGCATAGCCGTTGACCGTGGTCCCGTTGTGACTTCCCAGATCGGTCAGATTGATGGTGTTCTCATCAACGATGTCAATCTGGGCATGCTTTCGTGACACGGTGCTGTCACTTATCACCAGATCACCCTGAGTGCTTCGACCGACGGTGAACTTACCCTTCTCCAGGGTCCAATCGTAGAGCTTGTTACCCTCTAAGCTGAAGAGTTTGATCATATTACTCCTCCGCCATCATCTGCGAATCGGCGATACAATTAATATTACGGCACATCCGGGGGGAATGTTCAGAGAATCTAATGAGGGTGGGCGGACTCGAACCGCCGGCCACCTGCTTAAAAGGCAGATGCTCTACCGACTGAGCTACACCCCCATCATGGCCCAAACACAAATTCATACGAAAGAAGTCATATGAACTCTAAACGGGATTTCGGCCGACCTAATAATATAAGGAAACGCCCTTTTGTCAAGAATTATCTGAAATCAGTTTTTCAAGCACCGACTTTGCCTGACCGTTCACCTTCGCGGTTAACAACAAAGGATCCCGAGATTTGACATATTAGATCAGGAAAACCTGGAGTGTGCGCCGTCCGGCAAACCTTAGGTTCGGCTGAAGCCGAACACTCCAAAGCACATTGGCCAAGCCTAAACCCGAAGATCCACCGCCCATGGAGTATCTGCCTTTAGGCAAACTTAGCGTCCCCGCCACAGGCGGGGACACGCCACCTTTGGATCCACACTAAAGAACGGATTGATGAGTCAAAGAGTGAGGCTCAGACGAGCATGGCCGTCTTAAGCTGACAGGTTGTGATGAAAAAACATGGGACTACACCATCCCGATTCTATTTCATCAGAGTCATCTTCTTGGTCTCTCTAAAATCATCTACTTCCAATACATAGAAATATATTCCACTGGAAACGTCCCCTGCCTTGTCGTCTTTCCCATCCCAGACGGATCGGTGATTGCCGGGATTCCTCAGTTCGTCGACCAGAGTTCTCACCTTCCGTCCCAGGACATTGTAAATTCTCAGCGTCGTGTGGGCCGGATTTCCTCCACCGGGGACTGAAAACTGGATGGAGGTTGTGGGATTGAAGGGATTCGGAAAGTTCTGAGAAAGCTGGAAAGACCGGATGCCGGATTCAGTGTCCTCATCATCCACGTCTGCCGACAGTGTGATGGTGATGGAGTCCTGGTAGGGAATGAAATTCGGCCTGGTCACCACCACGCTCATCTCCCCGACGTCGTCTAAGTTTACCTCGCAGGTCAGTTGACCGTGTTGATCGGTCTCCCCCAGGAACATCCTTCTGCCTCTCAGAGTCAGAGAGACCGAAGCCTGACCCACGCCGGTCCCCTCGGACGTGACCAGGAAGTCTAAGTTTGTCCGGCCCATAGTCACCTCCGCCGGATGAATCACCGCCAGGCTCGATGGATTATCCGTCCACACAGGCATCTCCGGATCTCCAAACAGATTGTGCCCGTAATTTATGTCCCGATAGGAGGGATAAGCGCATCGGGAGAGCGCTTCCGCCACCCCGATGTGATATCCCGGGTCGCCGGCAAAGAGATTCTCCAGGAACTTCTCAAAAAGCTTCTGTGAAATGCTCACCCAACCCCATCTGGAGTAACCCAAAAATGCCACCCCGGCCTTTCGGGAGACCAGGGGGTAGAATTCGCCCACACTGGGCTCTCCTCCCAGGTAAGGATATTTGTCCACGTCTATGGCACTCTGGCTGCAGGATATGGAATACATTATCCCGTACTTCGATTCATTCTGCAAATTGGGCAGGTGCCCGTGACCGTCGTTTTGTCCCGCAAAAGTCGTGACCCAGGACTTGGGAGTGCCGTTGGTCAGATGAGATTTTGCCACGAATCCGCTCGATTTCCCGTGGGCCAAGACGCCTATGATCCCCCAACCCTGGTTCATCATCTCGGTGCAGGTCTCCCCATTCGGACCTGCCGGATTCGGAGCATCCCCCGTGGGCGATTCCGCCAGGTCGGTCAGGTCCTGATAAAAATGAGAGGGTATGAATTGCGACAGTATGCTCTCTTGTCCGGCTCCGCCATCCCAGTCCGTCATCTGGTCGGAACTCATCCACAGCGCCCGGGTAAGATAACCGGTCTCCCCGTCTCCGGGGTTCTGCTCGTAGGTAAGTAGTTTCTCCACGAAGGCGTTTGCCTCCGCAGTGTTGTCACACGGAACTCTTCCCACAAAAAGATCCGGATAGATGTCAGGGTTATCCTGATTCGGCTCACCCCAGATGCCGTCATCGTCTAAATCCCACTCCCCGTCTACGTCGGAGAAGTAGAGATCGCAAATCTGTTGATCTGTCATCGAAGGGGTGGTGGAGGTATTGCTGGGATAAGCATATCTGACCGGGACGACGTCTTCATCTCCGCCCAGAAGCACCCAGCTGGTCCCGTTCTGATAAGCGTCTATTAAGAAATTCCTGAGTTTCTCCGCATCATCTCTCCCCGAATGACTCGATAGGATGCTATCGATGTTCACCACGGATGCCTCTATCCCTTTTTTGATCTTCCACGTCACCAGGGGTAGAAATGCCGACCGAAGTTCCGGGGAGGTGACAACCAGGTACTCCGGATAACCAAAGCTGCCGGAATCTGCTCCGGATTGTGAAGGACCGGGTAGCTTGCCCATACAGTTGGATACGTCGTCCTGGTTGTCTACGAACCGGAAGAGAATCTTCTCACGTAGTTCCTGCGCCCTGGTTGACCTTCTGTGCGCTCGCGAGGAGAGATCAACTTCCTCCGAGCTTCCCAGTTCCACTCTGATCTCCAAATGGGTATACAAGACAAGCTTCTGCGACTTAGGCCGATACTGCAAGGGACTCAATGCCAGGCTGATCACGTGATTCCCACTCATCATGCCGTCGTGGACCAGTTCCACAAGTTGAGAAGGATACGGAGAATCTGAACCGTAGACTGTCGGATCGGGGCCTATCCGGTCTTTCACCGGAAGGTCATCTGTTCTGACGTCCGGCTGGACGGGACCAATTGAGAACTCCCCTTCCAGAATTGCGGGATGTGCATCGGCAACAAAAACCCCGGCCACCTCACTCCCGTCGGGGAGCACCAGATGGATCATCCGGATGGGAAGATCCGGAGAGCCGATCTTTTGTGATCCGACGCACCCTCTCAAACTGACCAGGTCAAAGCCGTCTCTCTGCTCAAAGAGCAAGTCGCTCTCTGAAAACTCAACCTGATAGGTGACCTGGGCCTCTCCCCTATCTGAAAAACCAAAAAAGAGAATAGCCAAAAACAAAAGAGTTGTTAAGTTTCTGCTCA
>JBARPX010000139.1:0-20667 GCA_049643405.1 Candidatus Zixiibacteriota bacterium | reverse complement strand
CATCTTCTGAGATGAAATCGGGGAGATGAGCCCCATGCTGCAGGTGAAGATCTTAAGATTTCTCCAGTCCCGCCAGTTCGAACCGTTAGGCTCCAACAGAGTGAAAAAATCGGACGTTCGGATCATCGCGGCCACAAATAAAGACTTGCTGTCATTGGTCAAGGAGAACGGATTCAGGGAAGATTTGTTTTACCGGATAAACGTCATCAACATAAAGCTGCCTCCTTTGAGAGAAAGGAAGCTCGACATCGAACCTCTGGCTGAGTCGTTCGCCCTCAAATTCGGCAAAAAGAACGGGAAGAAGATCAAGGGGCTTGATCCTGAAGCTTTGAATGTCTTGACGCGTTACGGTTTTCCCGGGAACATCAGGGAGTTGGAGAACATAATCGAGCGGTCCGCAATCTTAGCCCAGGGCGAATGGATCACCAAAGAGGAACTTCCCAAGACCTTGTTCGAGGGAAATGATTTCGATTACAAGATCAGGATTCCGCAAAACTACGGGGAGCTGAAAGCCCTGAAGAAGAAAGCCGTCGAGGAGATTGAGAAATCCTTCTTAAGCCACATTCTCACCAAAAACAACGACGTTGTTTCCAAAGCCGCCGAAGAAGCCAGAATGCATCGAGTAGAGCTGCACCGATTGATTAATAAATACAAAGAAGACTTCAAAGAATCCCGGAAATCAAGAACCGAAGTCTCCCACCAGTAACAAGCTCTTACCAGCTAAGAGTCCCGCCCATTTTGTTCGAGAATGCCACCAGTTTAATGCGCAATTGATCTTCATCTCAACTTTTTTCTTGCATTTGCCCCTTATCATTCGATATTAGTATTGGGCGATGGGGAAGCGCGGGCCGTCGACGGCGGACTTGTCCTGAGTGAAGTCGAAGGACGGCCGACTGCGAACCGAAGACGCGCGGAGGGTTAGTCCTAACTGGTAAGGCAGTGGACTTGAAATCCACCGGCCGCAAGGCCTTGCGGGTTCGAATCCTGCACCCTCCGCCATTTTTCACCTGGAAGGCGAAGCTTTCCCCCAAAATCCGCCAGCCAACCGCACATTCAACTCTCCTGCTATAATGGCTTCGGCCTACCCAAAAAAAGCTTGCATCTCCTCTGGGCGTTTGCTATCATAGCCTGGAATAAATAGCCAGATGACGTGGTTGGGCCCGGGTTCACGCCAGGACTACGAGAGAAAAAGTGGCTGAGTGGCAATCGATTCTTGAAGAGATTGCTGGCACGATTTTCGGACTGATCTGCCACCAGGACCCCTCAATCCTGATGAAGGTCGGCGGCAGAGAAATCCTCCTTTGCCCGCGCTGTATGGGGCTCCATCTCGGTTTTGTATCCTCGTTCATTGCCTTGAAGGTCTGGACGACCAAGCGAATCAATGTAGTGGAGAGAACAACCAAGTTCATACTCGCAGTTGCCCTCGGGTCAATGGCGGTGGACTGGGGGGTTGGCGGTCATCTGGGTCTCTTTACCCCAACCACCCTTTCCCGGCTGACCACCGGACTGGCCGGCGGTTCAGTCGTGGGTATTCTGCTTTCCTCTTATCGTCGAAGCCTGATCCGACCTTCGAACGCTTTCGCCTTCAATCCGACGGGCTCTCAAGCGGCAGGTCTGATTTGTTTTTCGATATGCGTTGGCGTCGCAGTGGCGACTTGGAGCAACTGGGTTCTCCTGTCATCCATCCTGCTTCTCACCTTCACTGTCAATGTTTCACTAACGGTACATATGGTTATCCTTATTCTACGGGCACGTCTTTTCCGACGGCCCGTGGTTCACGGTTCATCTTTTCACAGAGGAGGGTAGTCATGAATGGTAGGACGGAGCTATGCTGGAAAGACTGTCTTTTCCTGATCATAGCGGCCTTTTTCTTTGTGGGATGCATTGCCTCTGCCCACCGATCTGGGAAGACGCTGGATCCCGGGCAGTTTTCACTCAGCGCGAGTTACCTCTGCGCCGAGAACTGGGATGAACCAAGTGACGATCCGGTGCAGTTGATTGCTTACGACACCCGTTTCGGAGTAAAGCGAGGGCTGGACATGGGGATTATGCATACTTGGGACGTTACGTCCAACAACGACAATCTGTTCGCCACCATTTGGGGAGATTTCAAGGTACAATTAACCAACAGAGGTAACGCAACCGGCAAACCGATCGTCTCCCTCGGCCTGATGAAGGGGTACGTGTACGATGACAGGGTGCAGCGGCATATCACCTCGCTTCCACTCACCCTGAGCATACCGCTGAGCGAAACGGTCACACCGTATCTGGCGTATCGGCACGAACTCGTGGGGAAGGATTTTCTGCCGTCGGATCTTGGTGACCCGCGAAGGACATTCCTAGCGGGCGTAGAAATCCATCTGCGAAAGGAAATGGTTCGCAAATGGACCCCCAAACTCGGTCTCTGCATTGGCACCTTCAACTCGCTTGCGGGCGGAGAAGGTGATCGCGCGGTCCTGCTTAACCTTGGTTTGACGCTAGACCTACCCAAGAAAGCGCGATAGCTGGCGACCGCCAGGGGGACTTGTTCTGAGGGGAAGACAGGCAGCGGAAACTCGGCTTGCTTCACCCAGATGAGCGTTTGATTTCGTTAGCATGGGGGTAAGGTGCCCCGATCGAACCCGTCACAAAAAATCAAGGAGGGAAGAACGTGCAGGTCTTAGTAATGTATTACTCAAGAACTGGAAATACCAAGAAGCTGGCTGAACATGTGGCCGAAGGCGTCGGAGAGATCGAAGGCGTGGATTGCCTGATCAAAGCGGTATCCGAAGTGACCAAAGATGATTTTGTGAAGTCCGATGGAATCATAGCCGGCTCTCCGGTTTACTTCGGAACCATGGTCGCCGAGATGAAACAGATCTTCGATGACTTTGTCAGCATCCGACGAAAGATGGGCGATAAGGTCGGCGCCGCCTTCACCACCTCCGGGGACCCAACCGGAGGAAAGGAAACCACTATCTTCTCCATCTTTCAAGCCATGCTGATATACGGGATGATCATCGTCGGCGATCCCCTGGATGCCACCGGTCACTACGGCGTCGCATGTGTTGGGGAGCCAGACAGAGAGACTGCAGCGAATGCGGTGAAACTGGGGAAAAGGGTGGCGATGCTGGTTAAGAGATTAAGAAGTTAGCCGCGAACGAGAAGTCGAAACCTGGAACCAGAACCTAACTTAAGTTAGGTTCTGGTCTGTGAAACAACCCAGAGAATCGAACATGTACTTGTTAGCCAGGGGTGCCCCGCACTCGCGGTCTTATTATGCATCGGCGTAAGGAATCTCGACGCAACAGGGAATAAAAGAAGGGAGGACTTCTATCCTCCCTTCAACAGAGATTGATCTTACTCTCTTGTCAGAGCTAACCGCCTTAGCTCGTCTTGTAGAGATTCTGAACGTAGGCAATGTCGATCTTCTGGAACAGGCGGATCGGCGGGAAGGGCGAGTACAACACGTCGATGTTATTCTGCTGGTGCTGGAACACCCTGCGAAGATCGGCAATGGAACACTCCTCAGTTTTCTTGCCCAACTCGATCATCAGAAGAAGCGGGATTCCTGCCTTGGGCATGCCGTCAAAATAGACCTCTCCGGCAGGCTGGGACGGGGTGTAGATCACGAAATCCGAATTCACCGACTCGGACTTGATCGACTCCTCAGATCTGGTCTCAACGTCATAATAGCAGCGCTGGCTGAGGGTATCTTTCAGGCTCGAGACCCTCTCGTTGGGCTCATCGTGGCAGATTAAACAGAGCTTCTTCACCCGCACCACGTTGCGGTAAAGGTCCCGAAACATGGCCGGATGAGCACGGCATTCCTCTTTAATCGGCGTTTTCTGCCGCTCACAGACCTGCTCTAAGCCGCTGTTGAGCAGACTGGTCTTCTCGCACAGATCCTTGGTCTTCGCCTCCTTTACCCCGCTTATCATCTGTAAGAGCCTTTCGTGATCGGCCTGCGGCAGAGCCTTCATCTCTGAGAGAGCATTCAACATTCCCGACAGGCAGTCTAAGTGAGAGTCAAGCTCCTCTCTCACCCTAACAGGCATCTCCGGGAGAGCCTCTTCTCCGCAAACGCCCTGCACGCTGGCGAAGATCGACGGCAAGGGCCGAAGCAGTTGAAACGGTACCACTGACGCCCTCAAGGTAAATAGGATTGGCTGAGCCATTTTCAGTTCCTTTCTTTTACTTTCAGTTTGACCAGAACCCAACGTAAGTTAGGTTCTGGTTTAGTCCAACCTCGTCGATACAAAGGCAATCTCTCATCTTGTTTAAACCTCACCTTTTCTTAACCTTAAATTTCCGCTGCCACTATAAAATATCGGTTGACACACATGAATCAAAGTATTATCTTAGCCTAACATCGTATACTAATTCATCTATGCATGAAATTTTTAATACATCGCCTTGGAAAGAATACAGTACAGTAAGGGCAGTGAACACGTAAGTAATTGCACTCCAAGGAGGTAGCATGGAATTACAGTCGTTAAAAGGTTTTTACTGGGCAGGGGTGCACAAAAGCTTCTCCAAAGCCGCAAAGGTGCTTCATATCGGACAGTCGGCGGTTAGCCACCAAGTGAAGGCACTGGAGCGCGAACTCCAGGTCAAGCTTTACGAGAGGGAGGGACGAGGCATCCATCTGACCCCGGCGGGCAAGATCCTGATGGCCTACGTGGACATGATTCTGCAGACTATGGACAACATTGAAGCCCATTTCGCAGAACTATCCGGCGCTCCTGAAGGGATCGTGACGATGGCGGCTTACCGGGGAATAATGCAATACAAGCTGCCCCAGATCGTCCAGGCCCTCAAAAAACATAATCCGGAGATCCGACTGGTGATCTTGAATAGACCTTTGGATACACAGATATTGGATATGGTATCCAGGGGGGATGTGGACTTCGGCATCATCACCTCCTGGAACGAATTCTTGGACGTCTCCTTTTTCGAAGTATGGTCGTACGAGATGTTTCTCTGTGTGCCTGCTAATCATCGGTTGGCCGGGCGGCTGCAGGTGGGCTTACAAGAGATCGTGCGGGAACCCCTGATACTGTATGAACAGGAGAACTCCATCCGTAAAAGGATCGAAAAAGTCTTCAGAGAAAACAACCTCAGTTACAATTTTGTGATTGAGACCGGCGGGGCCACGGTGATTCAGGAATACGTGAAGATCGGGCAGGGGATCTCGATAGTCTCGGGGTTGGTTGTCGAAGCTACCGAAGACCCTTCACTCTCATACATCCCGGTGACTGAACATTTCGGCAGGTTGGGATATGGAATAACCCTGAAGAGACGAAAGTACCTCTCGCTTCCGGTGAGAAAATTCTTGCAAGAGGTAGGGTTAGGGGATGTCCTGGCAGCCCAAGACTGGGAGATCTGATGATCGGGAGGATGCTATGTATTTCTTTCCCTCACAGCTGATTAGCATGATTAAACTGATAAAAACTCTTCTCTGATTTTTCTGCTATAAACATCTCACCCGGTTCGGGCGGGGGTTGAACCCCCGCCCGATCAAGGTAAGTAGAGATTTAATCTCTCTCAACGCCCCATGTAACCCTTTACTATGTCCGACAGCCCGAATTCTTTTATCTTGTTGTACATGGTGGCCTTTGAAATCCCCAAAGCTTGGCTGGCCGGTTCAACCATACCCTGATGGGTTTTGAGCGCGTTTATGATCGCGACCTTCTCGATATGGTTCATGTCCGCGCCCCTAAACACAGGGCAATCCCCGGCTGGTGTCTCTTCTGTGCAACTATCATGAGGAGAAGCAGCGGATGTGCCGGTACCGGGTTTTGATTCCAAAAGATCCTTCAGGGTGATCAGTCTATCGGTTCTCTCCACAGCCTTTTCAATCAGATTCTCCAACTCCCGAACATTCCCCACCCACTCCCTCTGGCATAAGTAGCCTGAGGCTTCTTGGGTTATCCCTGCGATTTCTTTTCCAGTTGTCTCTGACTTCAGTGCGATGAAATGGTCGATCAGAAGAGGCAAATCCTCCATTCTCCTCTTCAGCGGTGGAAGTCTGAGATCGAGCACTTTGAGCCTGTAGTATAGGTCCGCGCGGAAGTCACCCTTTTCCACCGTCTCTTCAATCTCCCGGTTAGTGGCAGAGATTATCCGAACGTCCACCGTGACCGGCTTGGATGCTCCAATTCGGTCCACTTGTTTATCCTCCACAACCTTCAGAAGCTTTGCCTGGAGATTCCGCGGAATCTCGCCTATCTCGTTTAGGAATATGGTCCCGCCATCGGCCAGTTCGAACTTGCCGGCCCGTCCCTCCTTAGCATCCGTATAAGCTCCCTTTTCATGACCAAGGAGCTCACGTTCCAGAAGAGTGGAGGGTATCGCAGCACAGTTGATTGAGACGAATGCCTTTCCGGATCTTGGACCATGGTCGTGAATTATCCTGGCCACCAGATCCTTGCCCGTACCGGTTTCGCCCCGAAGAAGCAAAGTAGAATCGGAATCCAGGGTGGTCTCCATTTGCTGGAAAAACCTGACCATTGGCTCGCTTCTGCCGATGAGCCCCCACCGGTTGTACTTCTCGACCAGCTCGGTCCGGGCGCTTTTCTCCCACTGGATTGCCCTCTCCATCTTGAGTTTAAGGAAGAGGTAGTCCTTCTGCAGGGCATCCCATTCCACGTAGTCAAAAGCTCCCATATGCAAGGCCGAGGACATCGAGTCGTAATCGGCGTTGGCAGTGACCATAATCACCGGAATGCTCTGATTTACCTTCCTGATTTCTTTCAGAATTCTGAGGCCCTCGTTGTCCGCCTCTTCCACCGGACCCAGAAGCTCGGATTTATCGTTTTTGGTGAAGCTCTTGTCCAGAAGGATCAGACCGTAGTCTTTTTTCTTCAGTTCTGTGGAGAGATCGATCCCGTTTCTGATATGGTCGTATTCGAAGCCGTCTGAGATGAACTGGTGGCAGTAGTTGGTGATATCGTTGCCGTCGTCTATTATGAGAACCTTGATCATGGAGGACCTCTTCGACTCTAAGATACCACAATTTACTACTGAGTCAAGCCCTAACATCCTCAAGGTGGCCTCCTTTCCTGGATTCTGCTGGGAAGCCGTTCCTTCGATCCATGAAGGAACGGCCTCCTTGAGATACCCCCCTCCTAATGCATGGTGCGGATCAGAGACGGCAGACGGTCTATCTCGTCCGGGACGGTAAGAACATCCCTTGCCCCCACCTTCTTCGCCTGTTCAGCCAGATGTCTAACGTTTGCCGTGGCCAATCCAACGACTCTCTGCGAAGGATCCGCCTTGTTGAGATCGCGGATGCAAGCAATAGGATCCGCCCGGGACATCCCCAGGTCGACGATAACGCATTCAGCGCCGAACTCAATCACCGAGTCCACGTTTGCATCAGGGTCTTCCGGGCAAGCCACTTCGAAGTCCTTGGACAGAATCGCGCACAGCATTCCGAAGATCGAACTCCTTTCGGTTACAGCCAGGATCGTGCTCTTGCCAGCCATGGTGTATGCGCTCCACTCGTGATTCAGGTTTCATACACAGGAGCCCCGGTCATGGCGACCGGGGCTCATCAGCAACTGCGAGACAGCTATCATTTCATCAGTATCATCTTCTTGGTGTCCTCAAACTCTCCGGCCTTAACCCGGTAGAAGTAGATTCCTGATGCAGCCTTGTTGCCATGTTCGTCTGTCCCGTCCCAGCTTATCGTCTTGTGCCCTGCAGCTTGATATTCATTCACCAGCGTTCTAACCTTCTGCCCGAGCATGTTGTATACGGAGACTTTGACCTGAGCGGCTTCAGACAGCGTGTAGCTTATCTCCGTCTCCGGATTGAATGGATTGGGACAGTTCTGCGCGAGCGAGAACTGCTTAGGGAGATTCTCATTCTGGACCGATTCCTCTCCTGTGCCCTTGTATGCAATGTTCGGCGTGGACAAAGGAATCACTGCAGAGGCAATCAGCATACCGTTGTTTATATTGTCGGCCATGTCCTTAGCGATTTCGTCGTTGCTTGGGTCACAATCAGTGATGAGCTCGTTGCAGTAGGTGATGGCCTGGGATACAGTGGCGCCGTCCTCGCTGATTGCGGTTGTCTGATGGGCCTTCAGCGACACCACGTTGAGCAAAACTGCAATTAGCTGCTGTTTTGCCCTAGCGTTCATGGCCGCATTTCCCTTGGCTGTGAGCAGGTCTTGGAGAGCTTCAAGGCTGTCAGTTTGGGTTGCTGGCTGGGGCACATCGAATATCGTTATGGGATTGGTTGGGTTGTTGTTGAAGTGCTCTCCAATGAGGCTCATGTAGTTTGACATGTTTGCAGGTGATTCCTCAGCAGTGCCTTTGCCTGACAGGTGAACATTAACTTGGTGTTTCCAATAGCCCATGCTTCTTTGAGATGGAACGATTTCCAGGGCATGGAGCGTGAAGTCGACGACACTATCTCCGTTCATGGTGACTGTTATCGGTCTCGATTCAAAATCTGCAACGTAGCCCAACGGGGTAACGATTGACATAGTGTACTCGCCGGCATCCACGCTGTCGAATTCGAAGAACCCGGAGCTGTCTGAGTCGGTAAATTGAGCTAATGCCCCGGCGCTGTCAAATAGATCAACTGCTACGTCTAAAAGTCCACCCAGGCAGTCTGATACGGTTCCAGAAATTGAGCCGACGGGGATGGTCCAGAATCTGTAGCAATCCTGCGGCAGGTCCGCTACTCTCTGATTCTCTGCCAGAACATATTGCACACCGCCCAGCAATACCTCCAAGGTGAAGCTATCAATGGGTTCTGCATCTGGCTCTGGGAGTACCTGGATTTCGTAGAATGTGGCTACGGGATTGACAACGACTATCGTCTCAGGTTCCGCGCTCGCACCAGAATAAAAAGACCAAGGCACGTGTCGATGCACTTCATCTGTCAGATAATCCATTCCGGTGTGACGGCCAAGCGGATCCCAAAGGTGAACATCCACTGGGCTGTGTACTCTGCACACCAGCCTATCGTCCTCCTGAGATTCGTATGAAATCGTGATTTTCTCCGTTTTGTTTGCGCTTCCGTACCCATAGTTGGGGTCTAAACCATCAATCCCGTAAACCGCCACAATCGTACACTCAAATTTCCCTTCGCTCCACTGAAGAATCTTTGCCTTGTCTAAGGGATAGCTCTGCCCGGCCTCCAGCAGGATGGGATCGAGAGATTCTTCGGCTCCGACAAAATTTATAAACCCGATAGGTTCCTTGGAATCGTAGAATGCTCGGACGACTACCGAAACCTCGCCCGTGTTAACCACAGTCGCTCCAACCTCCAGGTGACCGAAGCAATCCTCTTCATAGGTTGGATCCGTGATTGCAACAGAAGGGGTCGGAAGAGTGCCGGCTTTCAGGATATACTCCACGGCCTCAAGCTCAGTTCTGTAATAGAATTCGAACTCATCGTCCATCTGGTCGATTTTGAGCAAGTCAGGAGCAAAAGCTGCTGGTACTGCCACAGCCCAACTCAACCCAGTTTTAGCCAACTCACCCACAATGACCGCGCCCCCAGCCTGTTGAAACCTGAGGGGAATATCGATGCAGGATGATTTTGCGATCTTGGCTTGTTCTGATTCCTTGAATATTTCGACATAACAAGTTTGGAACTCTTCGGCCGCGCGTTCAACAAAACTGCCTTCCCATTCATCAATTTGGCCCTGAGTCGAGGCAATGTCGGCGAGGTAATCCTTAGTTGAGTTTAGCCTGTCTCGCCAAAACCCGAGATTCTCATTAATCATCTCATCTAGGTGATTCTGAGCTAGTGAGATTGCCTCAGGTTTGATTTGTCGCGCGGAGTGCATACCATTGAGTTGCTCGGTGAATTCCAAATAGAACGACTGCAGCCTGCCTCGGTATTGTCGCTTGACGGAAGATTCAGGCGTGTCCGTGTTTTCGTATGGAAGTATCTCATCTTCATACACGAGGTTGTTGAGAAAGAACTCCTCCAAAACCTCGTGGACCGGACGACCAGCGAAATCCTCAAGGAGTTTCGATTCAAATGACTCAACCACAACATCAATGAGTGTCTTCTGAAGAGGCGAAGCGGACCGGAGGACCCACTTGCCAGCCCTGCTAGCCCAAAAAGCACCCGTCAGTGCCTGCCCGACCAGGAAATCGAACACGCTTTCGGCCATGTAGGCATTGTGTCTAGCGTATACCTCAGTATAGTCGGCGTAGAGACTCTCGATGCTTTGCCTCGCAAGCAGTGCCCTCGAGAAGATTGGGTTCAGGTCGATGTCTGAAGTGGAGAAGGTCCAACCGTAGTTGTCAAACGGCCAGCTTTGGTAGAATCCGTCCTTCGAACCGTCCAGCTTATTGCCAGATAAGTCCTGCGCAAACGCTCCAATCTCAACCAGTATTTCTTCGGCATAGCCGAAATAGATGGGCTCTGATTCACCGCTAGGTTTAGCCTCAAGGACCCAATAACTCCTCGGGTTGAACACGCTCTGCTCCACAACTGTGGAAAATTCATGGTTGTCTCTTTCTCTCATCACCCTCAGATTCTGGCGGAGAGATTCGATGTCCATTTCCTTGGAGAAGTGAATGAGGATCTTCTCTTCCCATCCGGAAACAACCTCGCTCTGATCCGGCCTGACCCAGCCCACCGTCGGAAAATGTGGTTCCAGCTGGAAGTTCCGCTCTTCAGTGCCTTCCTCGGAAATGCTCACGCCTTGAGAAGCTTCCTGATCATAGAATGGCGTGGAGGCGGTTAAAGTATACGTGCCCACCGGTATTCTTTCGATGTAGAATCCAGTTTCGTCTGTGTAGAATGTGAATGAGCCACTCGGTCCTTGGGCTCTCACCTCTGCATTTGGGCAAACATGCTGTTCTCCATCTTGAAGAGATATAACATACACATTACCTTGCACTACACCTGTTGCGGGACCCTCCCCCCCTGCAATCTGCAAATCAGGCCAATTGGCAATGTCGAGATGTTGGTCGAAATATGGAAAGTTATAATCTCCTGGTGTGGTTCCGTTTGTTCCAATTCTCAGCATAAACCCAACTGTTCCACCAGGTGAAACAGTCAAATCGGCCAAGCTTATCTTAAACTCATAGGACAAAGCGGTCGTCCCTGAGAAAGCATGATCTGTTCCTGCTGGAGGCGTAACGGCAGTATTGTTTCCACATGGTGAGCCGTTTGACCAATAGGCATCATAAAACCAATACCTCGGTGAGGTTGAGCCCGCCTTGTTATAACCGATGTCTGTATATGGTTCTGAGAGTTGGCCATTGCAGGTATGAGAATGATCTCCATCGATTCCAACACCACAATAGTTTTCCCAATGAGTGGGAAACGGTGTCGATAGAGCGAAGTATAGCCAAGTTCCATCATTGATGAAATAGGCGGGAATTGTCTCCCATTCGTCCAGATTGTAGTGTTGGAACTGTAAATCGTATCTGTTCGCATCCTGCCATTCCACGGGATCAATGACTCCATCTATAGTAGGAGGGGTAGGGGTATACGAGGCAGTGTAAGTTGACAATGTCCACACATCCCCTGGATAAACCCCATCAACCCTATCAGCAATGATAACTTCTTCAAATATAACATTTCCATTTTCTTTTACGACTATTCTTGCGCTTGCAGGGAAGCTGTTCAAAGAGGAGAAATCTAACAGAACATCTCCATTAAGGTCAGCTACCTTCGTATCAATAAGATTGTTACCCAAGGTGTAAGCCTCTACAATTAGCCCTTCCGTATCAACTTTGATCTTTACTGGATTGTTTGCGGGCACCAGATAGACTCGTACATTGTCATAATAGACCTCACCTTGATTTACTCCACCAAAACCATCTGATGTGTATTGTCCAAAACCTATTGAGCCAGAAGCGAAGTAGCTAGGATCCGTGACAGAAAAGATGGGTGAGTCATCCGACCACACTTGAATGGAAGCACCATCAAATAGAATTCTGTTCGAATACGTTTGAGGGATGCTATGCACCCAATTTGTTTTGTCTAGCTCAGGAACCGTCTGATGATTCCAAAGCGGGGCTGGTTTGGTTAACTTTATCCAGTTCCATGAACCATAAGGCCAATGGTCGTAGCCAAAAGCGTAGCCATGATCAACACCAGTGAAACGGAAGTAAGTATAGAATTCTTCATGATGTGCCACACTCCCACCACCCATTATCTGAATGGTCATGTCGTATTCTAAAACAGCATCTGAAGAATGGCCAATTGATGTGACAACAGGCCAATCCCCATTGTTATGACATCCAGGGTTATCAGGGTCGCATCTGTTACCGCCAGTGGCATAAATCCGCAGTTTGCCATTTTTGATCTCGATGGAGTGAATACCACCCCCATCACCAGTATGCGAGGTGGCCCACAAGGCGACAGGCAGCCCTGAGTTCATATCCGAATTGTCAGCCCTATTGAAATCATCAATCAAAAGTGCACCGCTGGTCTCCTTGACTAAAGAAGCACGAGCAACAGAAGACGACACGTTTGACAATGCAACTAGCAGAGAAACCGCAAGGAACAGCTTTTTCATCTCACTTGCTCCTTTCCTTCTGTTAAATTTTCCAAATGGGACCTTCCGTTACTATTTGGAATTTTGCTCTCTTCCCATTTGATTACCTCCCTTGATCAAGGGCGAAATTGCATTTTCATTTGCTGCGTTTGTCTGATATCGCAATCACAATGCCCAGATCAAAATGCAGATTCATAAAAGGAGAGAATAAATCAGAAGACTATTAAGAACAACAGCTTAGGGGTGGGTCACGAAGCTCGGGGAAGGAAATGGGGGGCACTATTAGAGGAAGGTTCCTAAATTCTGGAAAGGATAGTCTATATTTTAGAAATCACCTCACTTTCATTCCATGTTCCCATCGCTCGAACTTCATCCATTTCTCAATGACCCCGGGTGTCACGTCAAAATCGATCAGTCCTGCTTGCCTAAGCCTGGCCCATTCGTCGTGAAAGGTGGGGGTAAATGTCACGTTCCTTTTCGGCTTCAGAAACTGATCGACGATATACTCACGTCTCATCCTCTGATAATCTTCGACCGTAATAACGTATTCCTCATAACCTTCTTCTACTCCATTGTAGTAGATACCACCTTGAGGATACGGACCTACCTTGGTTGAGATATCCCAGAGTCTCGGTATCTTCACATAAACATCTTCTTTGGCTCTTGGCAAGTGGTTACTGCTGTATGGAGGAGACTGACCCTTAACATTCATTCCGTCTAGAACGAAAACCACGGGACAAGCCCCCATATGGTTGTTCCCTCCTCCGCATACTATTTCCTGTTTGCCATCCCCATCCATATCTTTGATAAACTGAATCGCGAAGTGACCAGAGTGCCAGTATTCTCCTTCCTTCCCACCCTCGTCACTCAGAACGAGCAACTGGCACGGAAACCAGGTTTTGCAGTTGGAGGAGAGGATGATCTCTCTCTCACCATCTTGGTCGATATCAACAATAAACACGTGACTTGATGGGCAATAAATCTGACCGCCTTTTTCATAAACCTCCGTCGTCCCTACCGGGAAACTCCACAATTCATCGCTCCTGTAATCAAGGCACAGGAGGAATCCCGTTTCCGACTCGCTTTCCAGAAACCCAAGAAGAATCTCATTCTTTCCATCTGAGTTGACATCATCGACGTGAACCGACTGTTTCACCACCTCCATACCCTTTTCGGAGTCGAACTCCTTGCGCACCTGGATTTCTCTGTCGAATCTTCTTCTCCACAGTTCGTCTCCTTCCTTGTTGTGTACAATAAGCAGCTTTCCATTTTCCACCTTTGCCGACACTGGATTCCAGTCCACCCAGAACCGAGAATATGGATAAAGGGCAAAGAGGAGAGCGACACCTATGATTACGAGCAGGACCGCTGAGGACAGTCCGAGAACCAGTTTCTGTCGGTGGAAAGGCCTCTCCGGGGGCAGAATCAGTTCTGCCTTCTGGGCTTTCACCCGGTCTAAGCCTATGGTTATCTTTGTCCCGATGCGTTTCTGGCTCTCGATCTCCCAGCCGCCGTACTGCTCAATCAACTGAATGGACTCTTCGGTCACACCTAACCCCAAGCCCCCGTCTTTACCTGAGGTAAATCCTCTCTTGTAGAAGGACGCCACGGTAGCCTCGTTCATTCCGATGCCGGAATCTTCGATTATGACTGAGATTCCTGGTGGGTCAGGCATTCCTGCCTGACCAATGTCTGCTTCCGAGGGTTTGGTGGTGATTTTGACCCAGCCGATTTCTTCCCCACCCGGCAGACCAAGGTCTGCCACTACAGGCCCAGCCCCTGATTGTTTCGCTTCTACTGCCTCGAATGCGTTGCGAATGAGGTTAGTGACGAGTCTTTGCCACTGCTTGAAGTTGTCGTATGAGAATCGGACGTTTTCACCAGCATCTGCCAGTCGCTCCTCAATGCTGATCCCGCTCGTCTGAGATTTCTCGACCCTCACTGTCTTCACTGATTCCCGCACCGCATCGTTCAGAGAAAAAGAGAACCTCTGGGTGGCGCTCTGAACGACTTGATCGGTTAGCTCGGTGAATCTAACCAGAACCCCTCTCACCGCTGCCACATCGAACTTTTCTCTCTTCTCCATCGACCCTTTCTCGATTTTCAGCAGCATGCTCCACAGCTTCCCCCATAACCAGATGTCTTTGGTGGTTGCCATCAGGTTTCTTCTTTCGACACGCACAAGATCCTTCAATTGGTCCAGCAGTTCCTCGAAATACTCATACTTCGGCTGGATCTCCTCCCCCCTCTCCCAACTGGACAGAATCATCTCCAACCCGGCTATCTTCTTCTTTCTCTCGTGAACGAGGTTTTCTCTAAGCGAGCTCAGAAGCTGGAAGCTCTTTTCTCTGTGCTCAAACTGGACTGAAAGATAGATGTAGAAGGAAAAAAGGTGGAAGCGGTAAGCCCACGAAAAGACAGCCCCGATCAGTATCAAAACGACAGCTAACCAGATCATTCACTCAATCCACAGTTTCGAGCCGGGTGCCCGACGACGACGGCACCGGAGGCACGCCTAAGAGTGGCTCCACCCCTGCAGGCTCGATAGGACTTCTAATCTATTATGTTAGGATATCTACTGTAAACGACCTCTCGATATCCGCGTCCCTCAGCTAATGTTAACGCAAACAATGGGTTCGCGCTTGTATCTTGATCAGAGAATCAGTGAAGGGTCTTTAACTCAAACTGTCATTGGATGTTAAAGGCCAAGATGTGGATAACCGGCATGGAACCATGCCCCATTTCTTGGACTAATACTTTGAATCAAAGGAACTTAACAGATTTTCCACAAACTCCTGACAATTATTAACATAGGTAGTTTATGGCGGATAGATACGCAATGTTGCGCATGCAACCCTATTCCTCAGGCGGAGGAGCCTCGGAGGAGGTTTCCTTCATGTTACATCTACCGTGAAATACCGCTCCTTCTTCTACCACCAGGTTCTTGGTGGTGATGTCCCCCTCCACCACCGCCTTGGACTGAAGCTCGATCTTGTCCTGCGCGAAGATATTCCCGAGAACTCTGCCACCGATCACAGCGGTTCTGACCGCCACTTCAGCCTCGATTATGCCGCTATCTCCCACGGCCAGAGCTTCTGAGGCAGAGATTCTGCCTCTGACCGCACCGTCGATTCTGACTCCGCCCTGGGCTTTTATAGTCCCTTCGACTATGGAGTCCTTTCCTATAATGGTATTCAATCCTTCCCCTCCTCTGTCTTTTCTGTTCTTCATGATTTGATATCAGCGTCGGTTCAAGAAGCTCCCCGGATCAATGGGGACGTCATCTTTTCTTATTTCATAGTGCAGGTGTGGAGCTGAGCTTCTGCCGGTGTTTCCGGAAAGGGCAATCACCTGGCCCCGTCGAATAGCATCGCCAAGGTTCACCAGGTTCTTCGAATTATGCCCGTAGTAGGTCGCATAGCCATTCCCGTGATCAATTGCTACCAGCTCCCCATATATATCGTCCCAGCCGACTAAAATGACCTTCCCATCCGCAGTTGCCTTCACCTCTGTTCCAGTCTTGGCCGCAAAATCGACCCCGGGGTGCTGCGCTCCGAAGCCGGGAATATTCATCGAGAACCCTTGCGTGATCCACCCTTCTATGGGGGCACCTGCGGGAATTCCTCTGGCTGAGTCAGGCTGGACCATAATCGAATCCAAAGTGGAGGAAGCCTCCGCTTCTTTTTCTGCGAAAGCAGGAATGCCCTCCATAGCTTGCTGGTCAATACCTTCTGAGTAGGAGGCCAATTGCAGTTCGTTCCGCCCCTGATACTCAACCCCAGCCAACTGCGACACCCTCTGGACAAATCTCTTGTATTCCCGGAGCTCCTTCTCCAAATCCACCACCTTGGCGTTGTATCTTTTCAACTTCTCGTTTTCCTGTTTCAGTGACTTCCCGGCGATTACCTCATACAAAAGCTTTCCGTGGAAGACACTCAGCACTATGACGAAAAGCAGAAAGAATCCCAGCACGCCCACCAACAGCCGCAGAGTGAAAAACGAGAGTCTGAACTTCAGGCTCCTGGTGTGGCCTTCAGGCACTATAAGAAAGCTAACGGATCTTCTCGGCATATTGGTTAATGATTCTCACTCGTCAAGAGAGCGAAAAAAAGGGGAGGAATGTGCCCCGCAGAGGCAAGCATCATAAGGTCATCTGCAACAGCTCCAGTATCCGGGACAGATCCTCCTCTGAATAAAACTCTATCTCGATTTTTCCACCTTTTTCCTTGCCAAGCACCTTGACTGAGGTTCCGAAAAACTGCTTCAGCTTCTCCTCGATATCAAAAAACGCCGGGGAGGTCTTTACCCTCTTCCTGATGATGAGGGTCCTTCTTTCCGGGTGTGCCAAATCTTCTGTTTTCCGGACGGAGAGTTCCTCCTTCACCACCCGTCTGGACAGGGCGATTTGTTCTTTCTCCCCGGACAGCGAGAGTATCGCTCGCGCGTGACCTTCGGAGAGCTTCCCATCCCCAATAAGCTCCTGCACCTCGGCCGGCAGGTTCAGGATCCTCAGTGTATTAGCCACCGAGGAACGGTCTTTTCCTATTCTTTGGGCCACCTCCGCCTGGGTAAGAAGACACTCCTCCAGAAGTCTCTTGTAGCCTCTGGCCGTATCAATGGGGTTTAAATCCTCCCTCTGGAGATTCTCGATTAAGGAGAGCTCCAGCATATCCTCTTTGGAGAGCTTGCCCGCAATCACCGCGGGAATCTCCTCCCAGCCAAGCTTCTTGGCCGCCAAGAGCCTTCTTTCTCCCGCCACCAGTTCGAATTCCTCACCCACCTGTCTGACCACCACCGGCTGGATGATTCCCTTTTCCTTTATAGAGGCGGCCAGTTCCGAGAGTTTCTCCTCATCCACCTTTGTGCGCGGCTGATAGGGATTCGATTTGATCTTATCGATCCTCAGGTTGACCAGCCCTTGCCTGGGCTGCTCCTCTGGCTTAACCGACTCTTCAGGCGACTCGCCAAGCAGCGCTTCCAATCCTTTTCCCAAAGCTTTTCTACTCATTTTTGATCTCTCCAACCTGCACCATTTCGGTAACTGGTGCTGAATGATTCAGTATCTCCTCGGCTAAGCTCAGATAGCTCTCCGCTCCGGTGGACATTATATCATAAAGAATGATGGGCTTGCCGAAGCCGGGTGCCTCGGAAAGCCTGACGTTTCTGTTTATCACAGTCTTATACACCTTGTCAGAGAAATGCTTCCTCGCCTCCTCCGCTACCTGTCTGGATAGATTCAACCTGCTGTCGTACATGGTTAAAAGAACGCCCTCAATCTCAAGCCTGGAGTTCAAATTTCTCTGCACCAGCTTTATTGTATTCAGAAGCTGGCTCAATCCCTCCAGGGCGTAATATTCGCACTGTATCGGTATCAGGATTGAATCTGCCGCGGTGAGCGTGTTTAGGGTCAAAAGTCCCAGAGACGGAGGGGAGTCGATTAAGATGAAGTCGTATCTCTCCCTCACCGGCTCCAGAGCAGCCTTGAGTCTCTTCTCCCGAGCCAAGACGTTCACCAACTCCACCTCTGCTCCTACCAATCTGAGATGAGAGGGAACCAGGTCAAGAAAAGAGAGTTCTGTCTTCTGGATGACCCTTTCCACAGGGAGGTCTTCCACCAAAACCTCGTAGATACTTCGCTCCAGCTTGCTCTTATCAATGCCCACGCCGGAGGTGGAGGTGGCTTGAGGATCGATATCCACAAGCAGAGTCTTTTTCTCCGCTACAGCCAGACAGGCGGATAAGTTGACAGCAGTAGTCGTTTTTCCCACTCCCCCTTTTTGATTGGCCACCGCGATGATCCTTCCCAAGCTTTGATCCCCTCGCCGAACTTACAGGTTTAAGAATACTTCCAATGTTTTCCCATAAGTTACAGCCTTTGCCGGAAAAAGCAAGCGATTTTGAAAGAAAAACATGCGGTGTCAATTCGGGGTCAGTTGCTTGTCGACGCACAAAAGATTCTTGCGGTGGCGGACTCTCGTTGCACGCCCGGATGCCAGTTCACCCCGCCGTATGCGGAACTCTGATATGTTCCACGAATTCTATCTCTCTCTTTTCACCACAACCACCCATCGCAGAAGATCCATCTCCGGCACTTTGATTCTGGTCACGTCTCTGATGCGGAACTCTTTCAGTGAACTGATCGTTTTAATCTCTCTTTTCGCTGCTTTCCCCTTATACGTCACCAACAACCCTTTTATTCTAAGCAAGTGCATACCTATTCGCACGACATCTTCAAGTTTTCCTGCAGCTTTGGCTGTAACCAGATCGAAGTTCTCCTTGAAATCATCCTGATCCGTGAGTTCCTCTGCCCGCTGGTTCACGATCTTAATTCCCTCTAATCCGAGACTCTCGCCCAGCTTCCGCAGGAATAAGGTTTTCTTGCGGATTGACTCCACCAGGGTTAGCTGGATGTCGTCTCTGACGATCTTTATGGGGATGCCGGGGAATCCTGCTCCTGAGCCGAGGTCAAGAAGGTTCGCATCTTTAGGGAGATCAATTGCTTTGAAGACGGAGAGGGAGTCGACGAAGTGTCTCAGGACCCGGTCCGGCCTGGCGTCTCCCTTGGAAACCAGGTGCATCCTCTGGTTCCATTCTAAGAGTAACTTCGTATAAATTGTGAACTTGTCAATCATCTCCTCCGAGAGACTTATTCCAATGGAGGAGCAGATCTTTCTGAAGAGAGCGATTTGTTGGGGAGATAACATGGGAGAATGTCAGATTGTCGAAGAATGAAGATGTTTCACGTGAAACATCAGATAACGGCCAGCGGATGCTGTCAACGGATGCAACGCCCAGACGGGCATCCGTCGGGACGGATTCAATTCGTTCCTTCCGTTGACCCATTGACCTGCTTTTCCATCCGCTCAATCTGTCCAATCCGTTGGCATGAACCGTACGGTTCATGCCGTTGACCTTTTTGCCGCAAACTGCCTAAGATGAACCATCAGAACCGCGATGTCTCCTGGCGTAACCCCCGAGATTCGAGATGCCTGTCCCACCGAGGCCGGCTTGACCCTCTTGAATTTCTCCAGAGCCTCCCTTTTAAAACCTATTAGATCGTCATACGCGAAATCATCAGGGATGCGCATCGACTCGAGCTTCCGAGACTTCTCGATCTCCTTTATCTGCCGTCTGATGTATCCCTCGTATTTGACCTCAAGCTCAACCTGCTCGTATACTTCGCGGGGTACTTCCTTGGCCTCCCAGTCCACCTTCTGTAGGTCTTCGTAGGTAATCTCCGGCATCTTCAGCATCTTCACCAGAGACATCTTGCGGTTGTTCTCGATCTCGCCCAGAAGATGAGCGAAAGAGGAGAGAGAGACATAGACCCTGCGCAGCCGAGCCTTCTCCTTCTCGACTCTCTCCATTTTCTCCTGATAACGAGCATGGATATCCTCGGAGACTAAGCCGAGCTTGTGCCCGTATTCCAGAAGCCTTTGATCGGCATTATCCTCCCTCAGGATCAGCCTGTATTCGGCCCGGGAGGTGAACATGCGATAAGGTTCATCCGTTCCCTTGGTGACCAGATCGTCTATCAACACGCCGATGTAAGCCTGGCTCCTCTCCAAAACAAAGAGAGGTTCTTCTCTGATCTTCAGGACTGCATTTATACCTGCCATTATTCCCTGTGCTGCCGCTTCCTCATAGCCGGAGGTTCCGTTGATCTGTCCGGCGAAGTAGAGATTCTCAACCAGTTTGGTCTCCAGGGTATGCTTCAGTTGCACCGGAGGAAAGTAGTCATATTCGATAGCATATCCGGTACGCATCATCTGCGCCTTTTCCAGCCCGGACACGGTCCTCAGAGCCTTCAACTGCACGTCCTCTGGCAGGCTGGTGGCAAATCCGTTGACATAGTACTCGCTGGTGCCAACTCCCTCCGGTTCCAAAAAGAGCTGATGCCTGGGCTTCTCCCTGAACTTGACCACCTTGTCCTCGATCGAAGGGCAATATCTGGGACCGACTCCCTGAATCTTCCCGCTGTAAAGCGGAGACCTATCCAGATTGCTCAAAATTAGTTCGTGGGTCTCCGGACGGGTATAGGCCAAATAGCAGAGTAGCTTATTCTCCGGAGGGGTCTTCGTTCGCAAGGAAAACGGTTTCGGATGTTCGTCACCGGGCTGAGGAGTTGTCTTTGAGAAGTCGATGGTCCGTCCATCCAGACGCGGTGGGGTACCGGTCTTCAGGCGGCCTGCTCGGAAACC
>JBARPX010000138.1:0-5604 GCA_049643405.1 Candidatus Zixiibacteriota bacterium | reverse complement strand
GGTGTGGGAAGCTCGGGTGGCTACCTCTGGCCGGGTCCAACAGGTTTGGAATATCACTTTATGTGGGTCACGGTGGATGGCGATGGGGTTTCGATTGCTCCCATAAAGAAAGACGCGGTCCTGCCCTGGGATGAGGTAACTGCAGCGGAATTCAATTTCATAGACGAGATTCAAGGCCAGGCCATGCGCATCGAAAAAGCGCCGCTTGGAGCGGACCTTACCGTTTCGAGAACGGAGATCGGGGTCAGGATCAAGAATCTCAATGATCAGTTCGGCCTTTCGGACACATTGTCCTGGGAGGCGCCGGATGGTTGGACCGTTACCCCTCAGAGTGTCCCTGTGCGGGTTGGGCCGGGGAACGCCTGCACCTTCAATTTCTCGGTGAAGAGCACCGGGTCGCCCTATCCTGCTCCCGAGGTTTCTCTCCGATATCCTTATGCTCAAGACAAGAAATTTGAACTGACGGAGGATTTGGGCGTCTCACGCACGGTCTACGCTTACCAAGCCAAGAAGCCACCCTCGATTGATGGTAAACTGACCGAGGGCATCTGGAAGAATCCGACCACTAAGTTCTTCGGTCCGGACGGTTCACCTATGTCCACCGATCCGGTATATTTCTATTTTGCGTGGGACAAGGAGAACCTGTATATTGCGGCCAAGTGCATGGAGACGAGGATGGACTCAATTCGGGCTAACGTGAAGGACCATGACGGTGCAGTCTACGGTGAAGATTGTGTTGGCTATTTCCTCCAACCGGAGACCGACGATGGCCCGGCCTATCAGATATATTTCAATCCCTTGGGCACGGCTTTTGACCAGAAGATCATGGTGAAAGACGGCATCGAGGATGCCACAGACAGGGACTGGAACGGTACATATGAAGTGAAAACCTCCAAAGGAGAGAATTACTGGAGCATTGAGGCAAGAATACCGTTAGACCAGTTGGACACCGAAAACCAATCTGGCAAGAAATGGGCGCTCAACTTCCGCCGCAAGCAGAAGCGGCTGGATACTGCGGCTGACTGGCTGGTTCCGATAAGCTACGACCCGAAAGACTTCGGTGTTCTTGTGCTAAAGTAAAAGGACTGTCACCCTGAGCGGAGCCCTGGACCTCTTGGTGCAGGGCGGCCAGACGGCCCCGTCCGGGAAGCGAAGGGTCTCGGAAAACGTGAGATTCTTCGCTGCCCAGACGGGCCCCCTGCAGGCCTGTAGGGCGTCCGGGCGCTCAGAATGACATGCCTGAGTAAAGCCCTAAGGAAAACTCAGAATGAAGAGTCAAGACGGGATAAGAGAGGTACTGAAGAAGCACAAGGCGACCCTCAAAGAAAAATTCAAGGTAAGACAGATAGGGGTTTTTGGCTCCTTTGCCAGGGGCGAAGGACTGGCGGAAAGCGACGTAGATATCCTGGTTGAGTTCTCCGAGCCCATTGGATGGGAATTCATTGATCTTAAGGAATTCCTCGAGGAGATTCTCGGCAGAGAGGTGGACTTGGTGACAGTGAAAGCCTTAAAGCCACAGCTCAGAGAGAGGATTATGAAAGAGGTCGTGTACGCGTGAAAAGGAAAAACCACAAACTATACCTCGAAGACATCCTGGAAGCCTTGGAAAAGATTCAGCGTTACGTTAAGGACTTGACCTATGACACGTTCGTCAAGAATGATATGGCTGTGGATGCAGTTATAAGGAATCTTGAAATCATCGGCGAAGCGGCCAGGAATCTCCCGGAAGCAGTACGGAATGGACATCCCGACATTCCGTGGAAAAGAATGATCGGTTTAAGAAACATAGCCGTCCATGAATACTTCGGAGTGGATTTGAGCATTATCTGGGAGGTTATCACGAAGAACCTGCCAGAGGCCAAAGCCAGGATTGTTGAGGTGCTGGAAAGCCTCAATAACCCATAGAAAGCCCGTAGACAAAAGGCTTGGCGAATAGAACGAAGAGAGCTGAATCATGACAAAACAACCAAGGGAGTTTGTGGACAAAGACCACGAAGTGATGGATGTCTACTATGATCTATGCGAAAGGTACAACGGGCGTAACGCAACAACCATCAAGAAGCAGTTAAGAGGATTGATTGAAAAAGATCCGGATTTCCTCGATTCTTATTTGCTGCTTCACGAGATACTGCAGAATGAAGGTAAACTCGAGGAGGCAGAAGCGGCCCTGGATCAAGCTTTTCAGCGGGCCATCAGGCTGATTGCCGACAGAAAGGGCCAATGGCCTGACGAGCTGAGATGGGGTTGGTTGGAGAACAGGCACATCATAAGGACAATCGTAAACAAGGCCATCTCCCTCTGGGGTGAAAGCAAGAACGATGAGGCTTTGGATTTGTTCAGGAAGATCCTGAGGACCAACCCCAATGACAATCCCGGTGCGCGATACTTGATACTGGGAATTCGAATGGGCATGGGCTACAGCGAATTCGACAAACAGTTTGACAGGGGCGGCTATTGGGATCTTGACATACAGCAGTGGTTCGCGCAAAACCGAGGCAACTTCCCCGAGGAGTTCGACTGGTGGGAAAAGGCAATTGAGGAAGAAGAATGACGACAAGTGCCTGTCACCCTGAGCGAAAGCGAAGGGTCTCTGAGATTCTTCCCCCGCCAAAGGCTGGGTCAGAATGACACGAAGACAAAAGAGATGAAATGTAGTATTGAAGGGTGTCCCGGAGAGCACGAGGAGAAGAAGATCGTACACACTGTGCGGCACAACGGGCAAGTGATCTTCATTGACCACGTACCGGCGGAAGTGTGCTCGGTATGTGGGGATGTGCTTCTCAGACCGGAGACGGTGCGCCGGATCGAAGAGTTGCTCAGAACAGCAACCCGCCCGGCGAGCACGGTGTCCCTTTATGAGTATTCGTGATGGAGTGCCAGCTGTTCGGGATTGCAGCCCGAACAGAGGTAGCGGGACTGAAAGCCGGCGACCTCAATAGTGCCAACGCATTAGAAAGGGTGGTCAGAGCGGAGCCAAATCTATGGACAGCAGCCTAATTGAGAAGATAATAGTAGCGGTGGTCGCTGTAGTGGTGGGAGCGTTCTTGAAACCGGTTGCAGCGTATTTGACCTCAAAGGTTCGGACACGCACGCAAGACACACCGAGCCTCACGGGTAAGTGGAGGGGCGAGTGGTATATCGAACGGGAGGGAAAAGAGGAAACATACGGGAAGGATAGAATCAATATCCAGAAGCAACGAGGTTTCAGTGTGTTCGGAAAAGGGGAAGACGAACATGGAACTTACGTGCTAACAGGTAAGATGTCACTTCCAGGCATAGTGCGGTTTTCGTATGAATACGAAGGCAAACGCTATCTTGTCGCTGGCTCAGTGATTCTTGAGATCGATGCCCTCGCCAAGCAGTGCACAGGCCGGTGGTTCGGCTATACCAAGAAGCGCGCTGTAGAAGGAGGCCGTGTTGTCTGGACCAAAATAGACACCTAAGGGGGACCTTGCGTCCGCCTAAGTGGGTGTGTCACCCTGAGCAAAGCGAAGGGTCTCTCAAATTGTTAGATTCTTCGCTACGCTCAGAATGACAGGAAGGCAAGTTGGCATCGGCATTTCCTAATGCTGATGCATTAAGGACTTTCCATGAACATCACTGAACTAACGAGAAGAAGCATCATAGACTACTTACTCTTGAGGGAACACCCATTTCACGGCAAGTTAGATATTCTAGATTTCTTGAAGAGAATTTGGGATCTATCTTCTATGCCCTCCACTGACTCCAGATTCCAGGATGCGGAAGGGGATATATGGCAACACATGGTGCGAAACAACGATTGGGAGGATGATTATCTTCTGTACACATATTTGGATTTGTTGAAATGCAACGATGAGACTTTTCTAAAGTTCTTGGAGACTTGCCTGCATCCTGTCGTCCTGCGTGATGAAGAGAAGGTTTCAGAAACTTTATCTGAATTCAATGAATTCTTAGCGCCAGACGGATTCAGGTTGGAAGTATCTTCAGAGATCTCAGGAAGACCTCTATATAAGGCAATAAAGTTAGATGTTAAAAAGGGGCATCCCTCCGCGGAAAACAGCTATGAAGTGGTCTTGTCATTTGCGGGCGAGGATCGCGAGTATGTAGAAGAGGTGGCGAGATTTCTCAAGGATAACAATGTGAGAGTTTTCTATGACAAGTATGAAGAGGTGACCTTGTGGGGTAAAGATTTAGCCGAGCATCTAGATAAGGTCTACAGAGGAAGCGCTAGATATTGTGTGATGTTCATATCGAAACATTACGCGGATAAGGTATGGACTAGTCATGAGAGGCGAAGCGCACTAGCGAAGGCGATAGAAGAAAAAGAAGAATATATACTTCCCGCGCGGTTTGACGACACGGAAATTCCCGGACTACGACAAACCATACGTTATGTGGATTTATCAGAGAAGAGCCCTGATGAACTTGGCAATATGATTCTACAAAAGCTGGGCCGATTAGCCCGATAGAATTGTGAGTTAAGAACGTCAGGGAACGTTGTCTCAAAGAGGTCAATTTTGGACGAGGAGAAAAAAACCTCCACAACATCTCACATTGAAGTCGACGATCTGTACGGGCTTGAGTCGGCAGGCGACTCAGACCATGAAAAGGGCCTTGGGTCTCCAGGACAGTTCCCTTTCACCCGCGGCATATACAAGGACATGTATCGCGGCAGGCTGTGGACCATGCGGCAGTATGCCGGGTTTGGCACGGCCGAAGAGACCAACAAGCGGTACAGGTATCTTCTCGAGCAGGGGCAAACCGGCCTTTCGGTTGCCTTCGATCTTCCCACCCAGATAGGCTACGATTCCGACCATCCTCTGGCCGAGGGCGAGGTGGGTAAAACCGGCGTGGCAATAGATACCCTGGAGGACATGGAGATACTGTTCAAGGAAATCCCCTTAGGTAAAGTCTCTGTCTCCATGACCATCAATTCCACCGCCTCGGTACTTCTGGCCATGTATGTGGTCCTGGCGAAGAAGCACAACGTACCTCTGGAGGTCCTCTCCGGCACCATTCAAAACGACATCCTGAAAGAATACATTGCGCGCGGGACCTACATCTTTCCCCCCAAGCCATCCATGCGGCTGATCACCGACACCTTCAAGTTCTGCAAAGATAATCTGCCCAAGTGGAATCCCATCAGCATAAGCGGTTACCATATACGGGAAGCAGGATCGACTGCTGTTCAGGAGATCGCCTTTACGCTGGCGAATGGGATAGCTTACGTTAACGCAGCCATCGAAGCTGGACTTGATATTGACGATTTCGGGAAACGGGTCTCATTCTTTCTTAATTCTCACAATCATTTCTTCGAGGAGATAGCGAAGTTCAGAGCGGCCCGAAGATTGTGGGCGAAGATCATCAAAGAGAAGTTCAAGGCAAAGGATGACGCTTCCGCCAGATTCCGTTTCCACACACAGACCGCCGGCTGCACCTTAACCGCCCAACAGCCGGAGAACAACGTTGTCCGGGTCGCGCTGCAGGCTTTGGCTGCGGTTTTGGGCGGAACACAGTCCCTGCACACCAATTCAAGAGATGAAGCCTTAAGCCTTCCCTCCCAGAAATCCGCTGAGATCGCCTTGAGAACGCAGCAGGTCATCGGCTACGAAAGCGGGGTGC
>JBARPX010000137.1:0-18448 GCA_049643405.1 Candidatus Zixiibacteriota bacterium | reverse complement strand
TTTAACTTACAGCAGTAGACAGACAGATATTTGACATTGGATGGGGACTTTGAGGATTGGATATTCTTCCTGCCTGTCGGGTCCCCCGACCCGACAGGGCCTCCCCGTCAGGTCAGGGGACTTGGCGGGCACGTGAAACGCAGATCAAGAAAAAACGTAGCGGAAGGCTTCAGCCTTCCATCATGGAGGCCTAAAGGCCTCCGCTACATAAGACAGAGGAAAGGCAAATGAATCTGGTTAGAATAGACGGTGATAATCTAACTCTCGAAGAAGTAGAAGCAGTTGCTCTACACCGAGCCAAGGTCAGAATCCATCCCAAAGCGGTAAGCAAGATCAAGAAATGCAGAAAGTATGTAGAAAGGATAGTTGATGCAGAACAGACCGTTTACGGAATCAACACCGGTTTTGGCAGCCTCTGCCGCAAGAAGATCAGCAAAAGAGATATTGAAAAACTCCAGGAAAACCTGGTGGTGAGCCATGCCCTCTCCGTGGGGCCGGTCTTCTGTGAAGAGGAGGTCCGGGCGATCATGCTTCTGCGGGCAAACGTGTTGGCCAAAGGATTTTCCGGAGTCAGATTGGAGGTCGTTCAAACCTTAGTGGAGATGATCAACAAGCGCGTCCATCCGGTGATTCCGGAAAAGGGTTCAGTGGGCGCCTCCGGTGACCTGGCTCCTTTGGCCTTCATGACCCTGCCTATCATGGGAAAAGGTTGGGCTAT
Source organism: Candidatus Zixiibacteriota bacterium (assembly GCA_049643405.1). Lineage (GTDB taxonomy): Bacteria > Zixibacteria > MSB-5A5 > MSB-5A5 > SM1-73 > SM23-73-3. The sequence goes on along the minus strand of JBARPX010000137.1, from coordinate 17,730 downwards.
GTATCAGGGTAGACTGATGGATGGGAAAAGGGCTTTCAAAAAAGCAGGGATATCGCCATTAAAGCTCTCGGCCAAGGAGGGACTGGCCTTGATCAACGGCACCTGCGTGATGACCGCCATAGGCGTTTTGTCTCTGCTGAAGGCAGAAAGACTGGCGGAGCTGGCCGATATAGCGGGAGCTATGAGTATGGAGGCGGCGTTGTGCACCCCTGCCGCGTTCGACCCTAACATTCAGAAGGTCAGAAAACACAAAGGACAGAAAAAATCGGCTGAGAATCTGGTGAAGTTGACCAGGGGGAGCCAGATAAGAGAATTTCACAAAGCCTGTCCCAAGGTGCAGGATCCTTACAGCTTTCGCTGCATGCCCCAGGTACATGGGGCGGTGCGCGACGCGCTTTCTTACGTTCGATCAGTGCTTGAGATCGAGATAAACTCAGCCACCGATAATCCGCTGATCTTTCCGGATCAGAACAAGGTTATCTCCGCCGGAAACTTCCACGGCGAGCCGGTAGCCCTGGCCCTGGACTTCCTGGGAATATCAGTTTCTGAGTTGGCCAGCATATCCGAGAGAAGGATGGCTGCCCTTATGAATCCGGTTATATCAGATCTCCCGGTGTTCCTGACCAAGGAGCCGGGCTTGAACTCGGGCTTCATGATGGCTCAGACGGTTGCGGCCTCGCTGGTCTCAGAGAACAAATGCCTGACTCATCCCGCTTCTGTCGACTCCATACCCACGTCAAACAATCAGGAAGATCACGTAAGCATGGGGACGATAGCCGCCCGCAAAGCCCGGGAGGTGACCGTCAATACCGAGGACGTGTTGGCCATCGAGTTTTTGGCTGCCTCTCAGGGGCTGGATTTCAGGTCACCCTTGAAACCGGGAATCGGAACCAACAGGATAAATCGAAAGATAAGACGAACCATACCACCAATGGTAAAAGACCGGTCCTTAGTTTTGGATCTGGTGAAGATGAAGGAGCTAATGCGGAGAGAACTGGTGAGTTGACCTCCCGGAGATACTTGGCCGGAGGTCTGCTGGTGTGACGAAGAGGGCGATTTCCTCAATTCATCTTCCTCTTGGATCCCCGCATCAAGTAGAATCGCCGGAATCGGCGAACCACTCTCGCAAAAACTTGCGAAGCCAGCCGCGATCTCACCCTGTTCGCGGTATTCCGTGCTCATAATTCAAGGTGGCTGAGCGTATTAATGACGGCGCCGGAGGGAATAAAGCGGGCACGTTTTTTGTATTCATTAAGGATGCCGGAACGTGCGGCCGTTGAACTGAACAAAACGTCTGTAGGTAGTACCTCCTTGAAACCGGAGGCGAGGTCCAAAATTCAGATAGATCGAGGTGCGGTCGGCAGATGCATCACAATGGAAGTTGAGTTGTTCTAAGCTGCGCAGGGTAAGGGCCGACATAATCGTTTGTACTTCAACTCGTTTCGGGAGATCGTTCCCCTGGAGAGGACACCGAATTTTGCTTGACAAGACATCGATTTCAGTTACTTTTAAATTACAGGGATGCTCAATGAAAAAGAGAGTCAATCGCCCAAGGAGATAAAGATGAGATACTTGGGTTACGTTGCTATTGTGACGTTGCTCTGTTGCGTGACTACTTCGTGTGACAAAAAGTCCACGAGGCCTGCTCCAGATATTGTGTACCTTACTTCTTTCGAATCAGCCCAGGACACAACAGGTTGGCAGGGCATCACTGATAAGATGTTTGTGTGCGATCCCGCTCCCGGTGCAGGAATTCGATCTCTTCATATTGGAGGAGGATGCATACAGCCTGCCGCTTACATTGATTTACCGCCCCAAACCGGCCCTGGCAATTATGTTGTCAGCTGTTGGGGTAAGGTGCCGCAGGTTATCCAACCAGGAAGAATCGTGTTGCAGATTGCCCAAGAGGGTGGGGAAGGAAGGGAAATACAGCTACGAGTAGACAGCGAAAACTGGACGTTTTATGAGTCTAAAGAATCGTTACGTTGCTCGGAGGATTGCACCTTGCGGTTACAGGTGTGGATAGGAGGATTTGAACCCGCACATATGTTTGTCGATTGCATCAAAATTGAGAAGGTGAAATAATGAAATGCCGGATGGAACATTCGTGCAGAAATATCACTCCAGCTTCGGCTGACACGCAGCTTGTGGTTCGCTGGCATCGGAGAGAAACTTTGAGCCTGCATTGGCGGGGGGGAGGCTGTCCCTTGCCAGGGTGGCTGCTCCCAGAACGCGTTGGTGGCAAGCAAAAGATGGATGATCGGTAACTTCTCGGTAAGGAGAAATTAGCTAAACCCACTAATGTCGGAAAGACTTAAGCCATATTACTCGCGGGTGCCCACTAAATTCGAGATGGCGTTCAGCTTTGGCGTGGTCTCCATAGTGACCCTGATGGGCCTTTTGATTCTCTTCGGGACATTTGGCATCGGTTCAGGCTATCGGGTTACTCTGGGTCTGATTCTGGTCGGCTACGGGTTGATCCGTTTCTTGATGCTTAAGTCCAAATATGAGGGTGTGAAAAGAAAGGACATGAGTTTAGACGAAGTGTCCAAAGAGGATGGTGAAAATTTACGTAAGCTTTAAAAAAAATCTTGACTTTGGGTGAGAAATCGTTAATATGAAGAATTGTTTCGTTTTTAACTCGGGAAACGACATGATGAAAAGAGCTTTCAAGAATTACCTCTGGGTACTGATCCTTTCTCTTTTAGTCTTTGCACCCAACGGGTGGGGCGCCGATCTGAAAGCAGGGATCGAGGCGTACGAGAGGGGAGACTACGATCAGGCCATCCAACTCCTGAACGCCTACATCCAGGAAAAGCCGCGGGATGAGAAAGGATACTACCACCTGGGGAATTGCTATCTGGAGAAGGGTGACTTAGATCCGGCGATCGAGGAATACCAGAAGGCCATAGAACACAAATCCAAATTCTGGGAGGGTTACTCCAAGCTGGGGTACTCCTACTATAAGAAGGAGGCGTATGACCAGGCCGAAGAGACCATAAGAAAGGGATTGGAAAAAAAGGAGAAGGCGGAGTTGTACAACGTGTTGGGGTTGGTGCAGATGGCAAAGGGCGAGCTAGTGGAGGCCGATTTCTCATTCCGCAAGGCTATCTCCCTTGATGACAAGAATCCCGAGTATCACAAGAACTTGGGTGAGGTGAACTTCAAAAAGGGCGTGTTGATAATCGCCATGCAGGAGTATAACACCGCGCTGGAGCTGGACTCCACCCTGGTGGAGGTGTACTTCAATCTGGCCCAGGCTTATCTCAAGCAGGCAAGATTCAACGATGCCATGGACGCGTTCAAGACCGCCATCCGGGTGGATCCACAGAACAAGGACGCCTATCTGGCTTTGGGCGACATCTACATGCTGGACGGCAAGCACTACCCGGAGGCGAGAATAATCTACGAGGAATATCTGAAGTTCGGAGAGGAAAATAGTGAGGCGCTGGGAAACCTGGGGACGTCGTATTACTATCTCTCGAAGATGCTCCCCTCCCTGATGGTGAATGGAGACACCCTTACCCGTGCCGGGATGGCTGAGAAAGCGAGCCGGTATCTGGAAAGATCATTGAGTTTGAATTCTGATGATCCGGAGTTATATCGTTACCTGGGCAAGGCCTATCAGGATCTGAAAAAATACCCTCAAGCGCTGGAAGCCTTCTTGAGTTATGAGCAGATGCTGGCCGAGTTGGAACACGAGTGGACGGAGAAAGATGCAGACTTCTGGGTGAGCAAAGGACAGGTTCAAGCAGAGATCGGCGATTCAGCCTCGCGGGAGCAGGCCATCCTGTCTCTCAACAAAGCTATCGAGCTGGATTCCACCAAGACCGCGGCTTACTCCTCTCTGGGGTCGGCCCTGTACGAACAGGAGAAGTATGAAGAGGCTATTCCCTTCTTCCAAAAGAGAGTGGAAGCTGATCCAGACAATGCCACGGCCAACCTCAACCTGGCTTTCAGTTATCTTAAACTGGAAAGGTTTGAGGAAGCAGTGGAACCTTTAGAAAAAGTTGTGGAGCTCAAGCCCGACAACACGGTGGCCCACGATTATCTCGCCCGGGTGTATATAAACCTTAACAAGTTTGAGAAAGCAAAGGACCATTATCTCAAGGAAATTCAATTGGATCCGTCGAATTGCAATCTGAATGCGAATGTTGCGTATTGTTTCATGCGCTTGGGGAGGGCTGCTCCGGCGGTTCCATATTACAGGAAGGCAGTCTCTTGTTTTCCAAGAAAAGTGGAATATCTAATGGGGTTGGCAAAAGCCTTGGAGATATCCAAGAATGTGGACGAGGCTTATGAGTATTATCTTAAAATCTTGGAAATTGATCCCGAGAATAAAGAGGCTTCGGATAGGAGAGATTACATAGATATGCAGAGATACTAGCAAAACGAAATTCTCTTTACGTGGATAATAGAGGAGCTTGACACGAATGGAAGATCAGAAGCAAAACAAAAAGACTGAGGAAAGAGTTTCGGAAGAGACGCGTTACAAATACATCGGTTTTGATGTTTACCCCGGGAAGACGAAGAGATTCTGGAAAAGCGAGGAGGAAAAGAGAAGGCGCTTGGAGCAGATCAAAAAAAGAGGCGCGAGGACGGCGGTGGAGGAGAGAGATCACAGCCTGGTGAGGGCGACGGTCTTCTCCAGGGTGGACCGAATAATCTTGACCATTACCTCGTTTCTTCTGACGGTTAGCCTTATTTTACCCTGGTTCTCCATAAGAGGAGAAACTTTTCACACCCAGGTTATCGGTGTGGGTTTTTTCCTGAAGATGGGAACACTATTCGGCTATGCCCCATTGAGCGGCCCGCTCTTCAGCATTTTTGTGGTTTTGGCGGGGTTGACCATACTCTCCTCATTCGGTGCAGGAGCGATCAGCCTGTTGGCGATCTACAAGAAACATAGCGATGTGGAGAGCTATTTGACCAATCTGAAAAAGAGACTGAAGTTGAATCGGATCCCCCTGGTTTTGTGGGTGGCCTTAATCGTAGTCTCAACCATCGGCATGTCTACCCCGTTCGCAGATGCGTTGAAGATAGAGGGATTCGGCGATCGTTTCACCGTGATCAATTTCTTTGTCCTCTCCAGCTACGGGGTATGGTTGAGTTTGCCCAGTTTGATAATTAATTGCGTAAAGATCAGCGATCTTTAAAAAGAGGCATTTTGGTTGGGTTAGCTGGGTTGTGGTTTCGGTCGATTCTTGATGATTTTATGAGGCGAAAGTTCAGTTTCAAGCAAGGAGGTCTGGATGGTTTGAGTTAAGATTCAAGCAGTACACGGCAGGTCTGAAGGAACCCGTTCGGTTAAAGGCGGTTCTTCAGATTGAGCCTAAAGAGGTGCTCTAAAAACTAACAAATTAAACTTTTTTTAATTTAAGAAGGAGATTTTAGATGAAACAGTCGGTTTTCATAACGTTGGTTTTGATAGTCTCAATGGCTGTCGGAATTTTCATCTGGTCCCAGCTTCTCCCGGAATTTCTGCGTGAAGGAGGACCTTTGGTATCGCTCCTCATCGCCCTGTTGGTGATGCTTTTGGCTTTCGTTTTGGAGAGGTTATTCACCTTGAATAAGGCCAAGGGCAGGGCTTCGGTCCAATCATTCTTCAAGAATGTGATCTCCATGCTTCAGCAGGATGACTTTGAAGGTGCCCTGGCTGCCTGTGATAAGCAAAGAGGCACTATGGCCAGTGTCTTGATGGCCGGAATTGAAAGATATAAGCAGGTTTTGGTCACCGAGAGAACTTCGGAGAGGCGCATAGAGGAGACTCAAAGAGCAATAGAGGAGGCCAATGCTTTAGAGGTGCCTCTCTTGGAGCGGAACCTGATCGCACTTTCCACCATTGCCTCCATCGGCACCATGGTAGGGCTTTTGGGAACCACCATTGGAATGATCCGAGCTTTTGCCGCCACCGGGCACAGAGTGGGCGGGATTATCGATGCTCAGCAGTTGGCTGTCGGTATCTCGGAAGCTTTAGTTAACACCGCCGGTGGTCTGCTAAGCGGTATAGGAGGGATCGTGGCATATAACTTCTTTGTGAATAAGGTGGACTCCTTCAACTATACCATGGATGAGGCTAATTATGAAGTGCTCCAGCTTTTGAAAAGCAGAGAGGTGGAGGAGAAATCGAAGGGGAAGAATGAGCCAAAAGGAGTCTGAGATATGCTGAAGAAGATGAAGAGAAGAGTAGACATCACGATCGACATGACCCCTATGGTGGATATCGCCTTTCTTCTGCTCATATTTTACATGGCCACCACCTCGTTCAAGCCGCCGGAGAAGCTGCACGTTTCGCTCCCGGCCTCGCATTCGGAGATAAAGCTCCCGGAATCTGACATGATCTACGTTACCGTCACCAAGGATGACAGCGTGATGGTGGAGTACATCACCAAACAGAAGGTGGAGCGGGAGGGAAAAGAGTTCAGCGAGCCGGTAAGGCACTATCAGGAGGCGACTCCGTCTGGCCTCCCCGTGGTGATTACCCAGATCAGGGCCAGCGTGCCGGGAGCCTATAAATGGTTTGTGGTGATCAAGGCGGACAAAGAGGTAAGCTATGGGACCATGAACAGCATCATGAACGCACTGCAGGAGATAAAGATCAGCAAGTTCAGTCTGGTCACGGAAATGGAGATGGAGAAGCAACCAGAGCAGGAGATCTAATACAAGCAGGGAGTAAAGGAAAATGGGTGCAGTTGATGTAGGCGGAGGAGCGCCGAGAAAAAAGAAAGGAACGGGGCTTAGAAGGCCCAAGAGACGGATCGCCATACGAATAGATATGACTCCCATGGTGGATATCGCTTTTTTGCTTTTGATCTTCTACATGGTCACCACAGTCTTCAGCCAGCCACAGGCTATGGAGGTAAACCTTCCTCCGACTGACAATCCGGTTCCTGTGGCGGAATCCCGGCTTCTGACCCTGCGAATCGATGCCGATGAGAACCTGTGGTGGAATATGGCCAGGGAAACCCCTCAGCCGGTCTTGTTTGATTCCTTAAGAGGGCTTTTGCTGGAGCGGAATATAAAACAGCCCAAGCTGGTGACCCTGGTGAAGATTGACAAGGATGCGAGATATTTTAGAATGGTGGATGTGATAGATGAGATCCAGATAGTGGAGAAGCAGATGAAGGAGGCTCGGCCGAATTTCAGCTATCGTTTCAGTCTGTCGCCTTTTTCAGAGTTTGATAGAAGGCAGATGGCAGAGGTGAGAGGAGGTGCCAGCCCATGAAATCAGAAAAAGCAGTATCCCTTCCCAGAACTTCGAGTGCCTTTGTCAGCTATGGGGCCATTGAGTTAAAGAGATGCTATCAAAAGCATCTTGGCATGGCGGTGATCATAGCCGGAGCATTACATCTTGCCTTAATGGGCGGTTTCATGCTCTATTCTAACATCACCTCCAGGGTTCCGGAAACCGTGGGGGTGGTCAGAATCAAGACCATCGCCGAATTAGCTGCTCCTCCCTCGCTCAGTCAGCAGCAAGCGCCTCAGGTAGCAGTGGCTGCTCCCGGCATAGCGCCACCATCCATAGGGATTCCCGAGGCGGTTCCGGATGAGGAGGCTCCAGAGGAGGTTACAATCGCCACCCAGGAGCAGTTGGGAAAGATTGCAGATTTAAGTGCAACCAGCATCATAGGAGAAGGGGGAGGGGATTCCATAGCCTTCGAGATCCCCTTGGAGGAATATCTGCCCCCGCCGGAGGAGTTCACCCCTTACGACGAAGCCCCGGTGCAGCTAAACGAGGTCACCTACGAGTATCCTCCGCTGGCAAAGGAGGCAGGGATCGAGGGAACCGTCTGGATCAAGGCCCTGGTGGACAAAAGTGGCAAGGTGAGAGACGCGCTCGTCTACAAGCAGTCCGGTTCCAGCGCTGGCTTCGAGGACGTGGCCAAGGAGGGCGCTTTCAAAATCAAGTTTAAGCCGGCTATCAGTAACAACCAGCCGGTGGCCGTGTGGGTGGTTTATCCGGTTCGCTTCACGTTGAAGTAGAACCTGAAGTCGGGCCCAAAGGCTGGTTGCTGTCTGGATGCTCACTGAGCATACCAGGCGCCCGTCTTTCCTGATTCTCCGAGACCTGTCTCGGCTTCCGGGAAGATCGGATCAACGCAGGCTCAGGGCTCCTGCGAAAACTGACAAGGACGCACGGTACTTCAAGCTGCAAATAGGAGGATTTAGATAGCGAAGAAGTAGACAGGGTGAACCAGACTGGAATTGAGCTCTCCCTTCAGACTGCCATCTGTCTTTGAGTTTGATTCGAAACGGATGGAAAGCATGAATGGAGGTGCATTTCCATGAAAGCAGAAGGAGCCACCATCAGATACGGGGCATTTGAGTTGAAGAGGAGCTACCAGAAGCATCTCGGCCTGGGAGTAATAATAGCTGGCGCTTTGCACGTAGCCATCATCTGTGGATTCCTGGTTTATTCGACCGCTAACTCCACAGTTCCTCCCGACAAGCCCGATGACCCTAGAGTTTATGATCCTATCGACCTAGTTCCACCCCCGATAAGTCTGACACAGGTGCCTCAGGTACCGGTAGCTTCTCCCCAGCCCACGGAGTTTTCCATAGGAATCCCCGAGCCGGTTCCGGATGAGGAGGCTCCGGAAGATGTCGCTCTCGCAACGCAGGACGATCTGGGGAGGTTAGCTGACCAAAACGCTCAAGACATCCTGGGAGAAAAGTGGGGAGACTCCATCGTCATCAAAACTCCACCGTCGGAATATCTCCCCCCGCCAGAGAAGTTCGTGGCTTACGACGAGCTTCCGGTTCCGATTAATGTGGTGATTCCGGAATATCCTCCCCTGGCAAGACTGGCAGGCATCGAAGGAGCCGTCTCAGTCAAAGCCCTGGTGGATAAGGAGGGGACAGTGAGAGAAGCTTTCATCTTTAAGGAGTCGGGCTCCAGTGCTGGCTTCGAGGAGGCGGCGTTAGAGGTCATATACAAGGTCAAATTTAAGCCGGCTATCAGCAACAACCAGCCGGTGGCCGTGTGGGTGGTTTATCCGGTTCGCTTCACGTTGAAGTGATAGCTGCTTTTTAGGAAAAGAGCGAGCTTAGGTGACCGGAGGCGAGAGGGGATGGTTGTACGCAAACTCGAAGGAATTAACGCGTTTCGGTTGCCGGAGGCAGATGAGTTTCCAGCGAACTTCGATTGACAAGCGTACGTGTGAATTGGAGTCCGGGGGAGAGGTAGGGTGTCGTAATACCGAAAAGAACAGTTGCGGGATGAGTCTATCTCGTGAGAAAGAGAAGGCAGTTTGACCATAAACTGCTTTTATTTTTATGAAGACCATCACCGGGAGAAGGAGAACAATCAAAGGGAGCATCGTTATCTCTCATCGTCTCCTCCAAGAGCTTTCCCCCGAGGGGAATCAAGTTCCGTAGCATTTCCAAAAGAAAGGGATAAAAATGGACTTAGGCATAATCGCAGCTATTCTGGGGTTGGTGGGGCTGGCCTTTGCTTTAGGTTTGTTCCTTTCTGTTAAGAGGCAGCCGCCCGGCAATCAGGTGATGCAGGACATCTCCGAGGTGATTCATGGAGGAGCCATGGTATTTCTCAAAAAGGAATATTCCATCCTGGTTGTCTTCATCCTTGTCGTTTTCGCGCTTCTGGCCTGGATGATAGGCATCTGGACCGGCCTGGCTTTTCTCTCCGGGGCGGCCTGCTCCATGCTTGCCGGTTTTCTGGGGATGAGCGCCGCCACCCGGGCAAACGTCCGCACCTGCGAAGCCGCCCGAGGGTCCGGCCAGACCAAGGCCTTAAGCGTGGCCTTCTCCGGTGGAGCGGTAATGGGGATGTCGGTGGCCAGCCTGGGTCTTTTGGGTCTGGGTATCTATTATCATTTTTTCCACAGATTAGATCCGGCGGTGATGGTGGGGTTTGCTATGGGAGCATCCTCCATCGCGCTGTTTGCCAGGGTGGGGGGAGGCATCTACACCAAGTCGGCAGACGTGGGAGCTGATCTGGTAGGGAAGGTGGAGAAATCGATTCCGGAAGACGATCCGAGAAATCCGGCCGTGATAGCAGACAACGTGGGAGACAACGTGGGTGACGTGGCAGGCATGGGAGCGGATCTGTTCGAGTCGTACGTCGGCTCGGTGGTCGCTTCAATCGCCATAGGTGCCACCGGCGCCCAATACGCTGCCATGAGACTTCAATATATGTCCCTGCCAATTCTGATCATTCTGGTGGGGATCGTAGGATCGATGCTGGGGATTCTTTCGGTCAAAGTTTTCAAGAAATTCAACCCGGCGGCGGTCCTGAGGGCGGTGACTTATGTGGCCGCTGCGGTGGTTCTGATTGTTTCTTACATCATCATCCAGAGGCTCGGTCTGCCCATCGGAGTGTTCTGGGCTATCCTGGTCGGAAATCTTGCGGGCATAATCATGGGACTTCTCACCGAGTTCTATACTTCCTCTTCTCCCATCAGAAGGATTGCCAAAGCTTCCGAGACCGGAGCCGCCACCAACATCATCACCGGCCTTGCCGTGGGAATGGAAAGCGTTGCAGGTCCCGTATTGGTCATCTGCATCGCCATCTTTACGGGATACAAGCTGGCCGGGCTTTACGGGATCGGAATTGCCGCGGTGGGGATGCTCTCCACCATCGGCGTAACCATGTCGGTTGATGCGTACGGTCCTGTCGCGGACAATGCCGGGGGTATCTCGGAGATGGCAGGCCTGGGGCCTGAGGTGAGAAAGGTTACCGACAGGCTGGACTCTCTGGGAAACACCACCGCCGCCATAGGAAAAGGATTCGCCATCGGGTCGGCAGCTCTGACCGCGTTGGCTTTGTTCTCCGCTTACACTCAGGCAGTGCATTTGAGCCTGATCAACCTTCTCAGGGTGGAGGTGGTTGTCGGGTTCTTCGTGGGTGGAACCTTGCCCTTCCTGATCGCTTCCATAACCATGACCGCCGTAGGCAGGGCCGCCTTCAAGATGGTTTCCGAGGTGAGAAGACAATTCGCTGAGATCCCGGGTTTGATGGAAGGAAGGGCGAAGCCGGACTCGGAAAAGTGCGTGGCCATATCGGCTAATGCCGCGCTTCAGGAGATGATCCTCCCCGGAATGATCGCCATTCTTGCCCCCATCGTGGTGGGCTTTGTTTTGGGGAAGGAGGCATTGGGTGGTCTTTTGGCCGGCGCCACCTTAACCGGCGTGCTCTTAGCCCTAATGATGGCAAATGGCGGAGGCGCCTGGGATAATGCCAAGAAGTTCATCGAAGCCGGCCACCTGGGAGGAAAAGGGTCGGCCGCGCATAAGGCCGCAGTGGTGGGAGATACCGTAGGGGATCCCTTCAAGGATACCTCCGGTCCCTCCATGAACATTCTGATAAAACTGATGGCCATGGTCTCGCTCGTCTTGGCCCCGTTATTTATCTAGCCAGAAGTAGCCAATGACCGGGTTGTCGCTTGAATATTCGGGCGCCTCGCGGGTATATGAGGGACAGGACAAACAAGGAAGAGAAAGACAGGCATAGATGTGGATCTCGTATGTCGGCTGCTTCACGCAAGATTTCGAGGTAGAGAATGATAGAGGAGGAACCTGGTTTCCATGCAGATAATGGTGGTGGCGTGTTGCATGCCGGTTTGGTGAAACTTTTCACCAGGAATTCCGTCTAAAGTTTAAGAGAAACAGGTTGTAAGAAAAGGAGAAGATATGGAGGAAACCGTTCAGACTTATCAGCCGGAAGAGAAAACCATGGGGGGAGCATCAAAGGTTCTAAACCTCTTCTTTGAGCCAAAAAGAGTATTTGAGAGTTTGAAAATCAAACCAACTTGGTTGGTTCCTTTTATCATCGTGGCTGTGCTGGGAATGGGGTTCTTCTATTACACCTTCCCCTACATAATGAATGAACAGGCACAGAACATCCGCGACAACGATAGGATTCCGGAGGAGCAGAAGGAACGGATCATCGAGAGAATGACGGAGGCAGAGCATCCGCCCATTTGGCAGATGGCCATCGCCCCTGCCGGGACCTTAGTCTACGTTGTCATCGTGGCGGCCGTGTTGTTTTTTGTCTTCAATGTCCTCATGGGCGGCGATTCGGGTTTTCGACGGGTCTTTTCGGTCTTCTGCTACTCCTCGCTGGTGGCCATCCCGTCGATGATAGTCAAATTCCCTCTGGTGATGATGAAAGGCAATGTTAACGTTCAGACCAGCCTGGGGCTGCTCCTGTCCCCCGATGCCAAAGGTAGTTTCCTGCACAGTGTTCTCTCCAGCTTCGACATCTTCAACGTCTGGCAGGTTATACTGGTTTCGATGGGGCTGGGCGTGTTGTACAAATTCAGCACCAAGAAGGCCTTCACCGCCGTTGCCATCCTCTGGATAATCTGGATTTTGGCGAAATCGGGACTGGGCAGCATATTTGGCGGCGGCGCGTTGCTTGGAATCTAACACCATGGAGGAATAAATGATAAGAGTCATTTCGACAGGTCTCTTTGTTACCCTTCTTGCGGCCAATCTTTGCTGGAGTCAGATTGGAGCTTTGTCCACCGAGGTCTACTCGCTGGATGAGTGTTTGAAGCTGGCGGAGAAGCACAATGCCAACCTGATAAGTGCTAAGCAGTCCTATAAGGTCGCAAAGAGTCAGGTGTGGAGAGGATGGGGCGAGCTGCTTCCCAGCTTGGATTCGGACTTGGGTTATTCTCGGACGGTTTATGGTCCGAGCGTGTATCCGACATACGATCCACTTTTGGGTACGACTACTGGTACCGACACCTCAGGTATACGGATCTCCAAATCTTATTCAACTGGCATCAGCGCCAGGCAGAGTTGGTCTCTGGGAGGCTACAACTTCTACCAGATCAAGGAGTATAATGCTCGCAAGAAGTCAGCCGAGAGTTCGGTTGCGCTTACGCGACAGGAGCTAATTCTATCGGTCAAACAGGCATACTTCGACGTGTTGAAGGCCAAGATGCTTTTGGAGATCCAACAGAAAGCTCTGATGCGGGCGGATGAACAGCTGAGAATCGCCGAGACCAGGTACGAATTGGGTGCAGCATCCTACTCGGACGTTCTTAAGGCCAAGGTTCAGCATGGGGACGTGAAGCTGGCGCTCATCGGTGCACAAAACTCCGTGAAACTCGCCAAGGCCACCTTGAATAGCTGGATGGGGCAGGACGTCGATTCTCCAATCGATGTGGAGGAGAACTTGACGGTGCCAGAGTTTGACTACCTCTATGAAAACGCACTCGATCGAGCCATGAACGACAATCCGAATGTCAGGAATGCAGAATCTGAGCTCAGGTCAGCTGAGGCTACGGTGGGAATGGCACGCAGCGGGTTCTTTCCGAATCTGAACCTCTCCGGTTCCTATTCTTGGGGCAATCCAGAGCTAGACCAGTTAGAGAGTTTTCTAGACCGCGATTACTCCTGGAGGTTTTCAGCTTCCATCAGCTTAAACATCTTTGATAATTTCCTCAAGAATCATAACCTTTCCTGGTCCAAAGCCAACAGGAATTCAGCCAAGGAGATGTTTCACCAGGCCAAAAGGGATGTTGCCCTGGAGCTCAAACAGGCATTCCTGAATGTTCAGGAGGCCGAGGAAAAGATCGACCTGACCGAGAAAAAGGTCGCATCCGCCCAGGAGGATTTAGACTTGATGCAGGAGAAGTACAATCTGGGGGCGGCGAACATCCTGGAGCTTCTGGACGCCGAGGTGAGCTTCAAGCAGGCGGAGTCGGATCAGGTTGAGGCCTGGTATGACTACAATCTTGCAGTGGCGCAATTTGAAAAGGCGATAGGGCAGTGAAAAAGCGTCGCGTGACAACTTTTCCGGGACTGACAAGTACTCGACTCAGATCGTAGTGTCTTAAGGGAAGGGCTGTCCGAATAAAAACCAGACAAACCAAAGCGATTTTTGTGAAAGATCATTCTTGACGATTGAACGGAGGACAGATGAAGAAGAAGAAGAAAATCATTATCATCCTGGGCGCGGTGATCGTAGTTGCGATCGTCATCGTGGCCAACATGCTGAAAAGCGGGGAGAAAACCTACCAGGTACAGGCGGAGAAGGTCGAAAGGGGCGACCTCACCTCCGTAGTCACCGCCAACGGCAGAATCGTTCCCAAGACGGACGTACAAATCTCAGCTTACATCCCGGCAAAGATCACAAAGTTGCCGGTGGAGGAAGGGGACGTGGTTCAAAAGGGTCAGCTCCTGGTCCAGTTGGACGACACCGAGTATCGGGCTGCGGTGAATCGGTCCAGGGCGGAGTTGGCCTCGGCCAAGGCGAGCATGGAACAAGCCCAACTGGTTTTCAACAGACAGAAGGAGCTTTTTGGGAAGAAGCTGTCTTCTGAGGAACAATACGACATGGCCAGAACCGACCTTGATCTGGCCAAGGCCAGACACCAACAGGCAGCGGCCAGCCTGGATCAGACCAGGTATAACCTCAGCAAGACCACCATGACCTCTCCCATGGACGGAATAGTCACCTCTCTGAATGCGGAGGTGGGGGAGATAGTCATGATCGGGACCATGAACAATCCCGGCACCGTGATCATGACCGTCTCCGATATGAGCGAGATAGAAACCGAGGTGGAGGTGGACGAGACCGACATTGCTCAGGTGAAGCTGGGGCAGGAGACAGAGATCAGCATCGATGCCTACCCCGATACCACCTTTAAGGGCAGGGTTACCGAGATCGGGCATACCGCCCGCGTCAGCGGCCTGGGGACCCAGGATCAGGTCACTAATTTTCTGGTGAAGGTGATGCTCATAGACGAGGTGTCCACCATACGACCGGGGATGTCTGCCTCGGTGGATATCACCACCGATTCGCGTACCGACGTCTTGAGCGTCCCCATCCAGGCAGTAGTGATGCGCGAGGAGAAGAGCGATACGCTAACCGAGGAGGGAGAGGAAAAGGAGGGGGCGGTGGCCTCCACGGACAGCGGCTCGGTCAAGGACGAAAAGAAAGGCAAGAAGAAGGAGAAGGAGGAGGCGGAGGGAATTTTCCTGGTCGTGGATGGAAGGTCAAAGTTCGTCCAGGTTGCCACGGGGATTGCAGATCAGCAGAATATAGAGATCGTCTCCGGGATAGACGAGGACGACCAGGTGGTCACCGGGAGCTACAAGATATTGAGAACCCTGAAGGATGGGGACAAGGTTAAGGTGACGGAGAAGAAGGGCAAAGGAGACGAGAACAAGTGAAGACGGTAATCAGACCAGGCCAAGGCCTGACTCAAGTTGGGTTCTGGACGACAGGTCTATGACGATTCCGGCTTGAACGCTAGCGCGGGAGAGAACTCAGGTGCTGATCAGAACGCGAGATCTGTGGAAGATATATGAGATGGGGAGGGAGAAGGTAAACGCCCTGCGGGAGGTTAATCTGGAGATAGAAAAGGGTGAGTACGCCGCCATCATGGGACCATCCGGTTCCGGGAAGTCGACCCTGATGAATCTAATCGGCTGCCTGGACACCCCCAGTAAAGGCGATTACTATTTGAACGACAAGCTGGTGAGCCAGATGAACGACGATGAGCTGGCGCGCATAAGAAACAAGGAGATCGGGTTCGTGTTTCAGACCTTCAATCTTCTGGCCCGTGCCACCGCGGCCCATAACGTGGAGCTTCCCCTGGTATACAACGGAACCGAGTCGGAGGTCAGAAAAAGGAAGGCTCGAGAAGCTCTGAAGATGGTGGACCTGGAAGATCGGGCCACTCACAAGCCCAATGAGCTCTCCGGAGGGGAGAGACAGAGGGTAGCCTTAGCCAGGGCCCTGGTAAACAATCCCTCCCTGATTCTGGCAGACGAGCCGACGGGAAATTTGGACACCAAGACCGGCCAAGAGATCATGAGGATATTCGAGAAGCTTCACCGGCAGGGAAATACGCTTATCATAGTCACTCACGAGCATGAGATCGCCACCTACGCCGACCGGATAATCTATATCCGGGACGGGGCCATTGAAAAGGAGGAGAGGAAGAAAAACTAAGGCTCACGGAAGGGTGTTTTCCTCTCAAAGAAAAAGAGCGCTAAACCTCAAGACCCTTTTTCCATGCATTTCCTGGAAGGCATAATCATCGCGCTGAGGTCGTTGGTGGCCAACAAGCTGCGATCCATCCTGACCCTCATAGGCGTCATTATCGGGGTGATGACGGTGATTGCGGTGGTCTCCATCATCTCCGGAATGAACCGGTACGTGGAGGCGGAGATCAGCAGCCTGGGATCCACCACCTTCTTGATTCGAAAATTCGGCCTGATCACCTCCGACGAACAGTGGTGGGAACAGCGAAAGAGGAAGAACTTTACCTTAGACGACATGGAGGCGGTAGAGGAGAATTGTCCTGATTGCTGGAAGGTGGGAGCCGAGGCCTTTGCCTGGAGGAAGGTCAAATACAAGAACAAACATCTCTCCCGGATGACCATCATCGGAGCCACCGCCAACATCACCGAGATCGCAAATCACGAAGTCTACGAGGGAAGAACCTTCTCTGATTTCGAGGTGAAGCATAACCGGCGAGTCTGTTTTGTGGGTTGGGATATCAAAGAGAATCTCTTCGGCGATGAGGACCCCATGGGGAAAGATATCAAGATCGGCAATCACCATTTCCGCATCATCGGCGTGGCAAAGAAGAAGGGGGCTTTTCTGGGAAACAATCAGGACGATTTCGTTATGGTCCCGATCACCACCTATGAGAAGCTCTTCTCCCGGCACTTTTTCCTCATGATTTTCGTCAAAGCGAAAGATTTCATGTCCATGCAGGATGCCATGGATCAATGCCGGGTGATCCTGAGGGCGCGCAGAGGAGTGGACTACGACAAGCCGGACGATTTCGCCATCCTGACCTCGGAGAGCGTGATGGATTTCTTTCGGCAATTCACTCAACTGGCCCTACTGGTGATGGGGGGAATCGCGTCCATCTCCCTGGTGGTGGGGGGTATAGTGATAATGAACATAATGCTGGTGTCGGTCACCGAGAGAACCAGGGAGATAGGGATTCGAAAGGCTTTGGGAGCGAGGAGAAGAAACATACTGTGGCAATTCCTGGTGGAAGCGGTAACCATGGCCTTAGTCGGAGGGATGGCTGGGATAATGGCGGGGGTTCTGATCGCTAAATTGATATCCGTTACCAGCCCCCTGCCTGCCTCTGTAGAGTTGTGGTCGGTGGTGGTGGCCCTGCTGGTCTCCTCTTCGGTGGGTATATTCTTCGGAATATTTCCCGCGATGAAAGCCGCCAGACTGAATCCCATCGAGGCTCTAAGGTACGAGTAAGAACGTGCAGGTATTAGTCGACTTTTCTGCGTAGAGTAAGGTCATGATAAACATCTTCGAAATAAAAGAGGCCATCTCCATGGCCTTCGCGGCGATCAGGGCCCATAAGATGCGGGCTTTTCTGACCGTTCTGGGAGTTTTGGTCGGGGTCGCCACGGTCATCGCTATGGTCTCCATAATCACCGGACTGAACCAAAGCATGGCCCAGCAGATTGAATCCCTAGGTTCGGACGTCATCTACGTCACCAAGTCTGAAATCGGCATCCAGTTCGAGGGGCCCACCGAGGAGGAGCGAAATCGCCCACCGATAACCTTCGAAGACGCCGTGGCGGTCGAAGAACTGTGTCCTTCCATAGACGCCGTCTCGCCACAGAACTGGGGTCCGGGGGCCAAGACGGTGAAATACAGAGACCACAAGGTCAGCCGGTTCGAGCTGATCGGGGTGATGCCCTCCTACGAGGTGGTCAACAACAACTTCATCGAGGAAGGTAGGTTCTTCACCGACAGCGACGTGA
>JBARPX010000136.1:0-3386 GCA_049643405.1 Candidatus Zixiibacteriota bacterium | reverse complement strand
GGATTTACCCTGAAGGGCACCCTGCAACAACAGAATTGCTTCCTAAGGCCGGTTTTATAAAACTAAACCCTTCCTGGCGAGACCCCAATTATGCTTCACTACCGTTTCCTCACCTTCTTTCTTGCGATTGAATCCGCTGTTCAGGACACCCTTCCTGAAACCACCCTGTTGGTTCGGGTGTACCTCACCCAGAACCATTTATCGCACACTGAAAAAACAGAAATATCCATTCCAGTTACATGGTCTTTCACCTCTCTTTCTATTATAACAACACCTTTCATTATAAGCTCCCCCAGCTTATTTCCGGTTAAACTCCCAGGAGATGGTCAGATTTATTCCCCATTCTCTCCCTGGCATGGGGTGGCGGTGGATCAGCATGTATTCCTCGTCATTTAGGTTTTTCCACTCCCATCTCACTTTTGTTTCAACCTCCCATAGTTTCTTTTTCAGAGCCAGGGTTAGATCTTCCAGATGATAAGGTTCCTCCCTTTTTGTGTTAGCCGGTCCGGTAAAGCGCTCCGACACCCAACGTATCTGGTATAGGATTTCTAATATCTTATAGTCAAACTCAAAGCTCAAGTTGGTTAAATATCGAGGTCTGAAGGGGATGAATTTCCCATCCTCAAGCCTGTCCCCACCCTTGTTTTTGGCATAGCAAACGGTGTTGTTGTATTTGACCCCAAAAATATCCTTCGGACTCTGCCAGCTTATGAAACCCTCATGGCCATAGATTCTTGCGCGGGATATGTTGACCGGTTGATATCTCCCGTCAAAGCGCCTGTGCCACTCGATGAGATCAGTGACCACGTTGTGAAAACAGGTCATACCCCCTGATAAGTTTCCCAGCCAGGGAAGATGGATTTCGCCTCCTGCCTCCGAATGTTCAGACTTTTCCGGCAGCAGATCCGGATTTCCTACTGCAAAAACATCTTCCTTCCAGAACAGAGCATTATTTGAAGGCTGACGATAGGATTTCCCATAATTCGCTCTCAGAGTCAGCCGGTAATTCTGGCCACGCGAAACGCTTAAGCCAGCCTGAGGAGAGATGAAATCCTTCAGGCTTTTTGACTGATCCCATCTAACGGCGAAAGTGAACTTCAACTTTTCGAACAGCAATACTCTTGGAAGAACAAAGTGCTGTTCGTCTGACACGAAGGCACTGTATGTTTGCCTGCTTATCTTTCCCATGCTCGTCTCAGGATGAAGAAAATCGGTATGATTCAAAACGTCCTGCTCAAACTGAGTACCTATTTTGAATTGGTTTGTGGAGGCAAGCCTGATGCTGGCCAGCGCAGAGAAATCTAGGAGGTCGTCCACATATTTGGCATCGAATACGGTCATTGTGTCGTTTTGAAAACGCTGGCTGAAGCGTGACCAACTGAGGGTATTATCCAGCGAGAAGCCAGAGGAAAAGGCGTGGGCAAGTTTCATACTCGAGAATCGACGTTCATCTTCAGCCCAGGCTCTCTGGTATTGGAGCATTTGTCCATAGCTCCCCGGAAGTCCGTGCTTGGACCCGTACCACTGCCCTGAAAAGTCTAACTCGGTTCTGGAACCAAGGGGATAATTACCAGACACAAAGAAATTGGAGGCTTTTCTGTAGGCATTCTTTCTGGTAGTGGTGGAATCGCCATTTTGTCCCTGACTGTTCAGAATCTCCCGTTTTCGCGGATCGTCGTAAACCCAGATTTCAAAATCATTCTCGGAGTATTGGTGGCTGCCCGCGAACTTTGCTTTTAGCTTCTCAAAGAAGGTGTTCGAGAAGGACGACGAGTAGGTCTCGGATTTCCACTTTCCCCGGTGGCTTTCCAGGTTGAACCCGAGCGGCTCTCTCTTCTTTGAGGGCCGGGTGACGACGTTGATCACGCCTCCCAACGCGTCAGCACCCCAGCGGGCAGATTGACCGCCTTTCAGGATTTCCACCCTCTCCACCATTTCCAGAGGAATGGTGTTCAAGTCGGCGACTCCGCTGCCGGACGGATTGATCTTGTGACCGTCGACGAGGACCAGCACGTGTTCCGGCGAGCTTCCCCTTATGCTCACCTGTCCCGACCCACCCGCACCGCCGCTTCCCTGCACAAAGACGCCGCTGACGTTCTCGATAACCTCGGCGAGCGTTCTTGCCTGCATCCTGCGTATCTGCTGTTTGTCTAAGGTCTCGACGGAGGTGATCCTAACAGGCTCTTTCTCAGCGGTCACCTCTAAGCCAGGGAGTACGAACGTCTTTCTTCTAAGGTGGACGTCAATCCGCGTGGTAATATCTTCGCTTACATTCAGCGGAGAGACCGCCTGGTTTTCATACCCCGGGCATGAAACCTTTAAGGAGTATGTCCCGGTCGGTATCTTCTCAAAGAAGAAATAGCCTGAATTGTCCGCCCTGCGCTGATAGCTCGTTCCTGCTATTCCTACAATAGCTCCAGGTACGCGATGACCATCATCCCGGTCATAGATATGCCCCTCTATCTTTATGTTGGACTCAGCGAAGACAAAAGCTGGGTATAACCAGATGCTCAGGCAAGCTAGAAGAACGAGGAGAACCCTTACTCGGCGCGGCCGTAGAGACTCTGGCCGAGCGGCCGAGGATGAAACTTTCCTGAAGCGGCGGACGGCGGACTTGTCCTGAGCGAAGTCGAAGGACCGTGGACTTGTCCTGAGCGAAGTCGAAGGGCTGCGGACCTTCTCAGTTCCGAGAGAATTTGCAGAGGAGACTCTCATTTTTCGCCTTCTGGTTGCCACTTGCCAGGGAGGATAAGGGCTTCCGGCTCGAAGGCGAACAACAAAAAAACCCCGCCTATGGCGGAGTTAAGGTGCTTTCTGGCCCTTCCCTACCCGCGCAAGGAAATGAGAAAACAATCAATCTGGCAGGTCTCCTGACTTTGCGGCTTCGGACCTATTCGCTTTCGCCTTCCCGTCCCTCGTGACGTGGGACAGTGACTTCTTCCCAAGCTTTCGTAGCCACTTACAGTAGCGGGGCTGTGGCGGAATCTCACCGCCTTCCCTCATGGCCCCTTTCGGGGCACCAGACCAACGGTTTACTTGTCAGAGATCAAATTCAACTATATTATATGTAATGTAACACTTGGAGTCAAGAAGAAAAGCTGACTTTTTTCAGAAATGATAACAGCAGTTAGCTGGCACGTTCGGGATAGAGTCGTAACCAGCGCCTAACTTAAGTTAGGTGCCGGAATGCGACGCCCAAATGGGTGGCTACCCTTTCCCGGCCTCTCCCAATCGGTGCACACCCGGCAGCCGCCCCGCTTTAGCACGGCACTCTTGTAGTTGCCCAATTCATTGGGCGTCCTGTCTGCTTGATCCTTCGACTTGCTCAGGATGGTGAGTCTGCCGAAACATAAATCGAGCAACTACGTCTCCTAAAGCCAACCCTT
>JBARPX010000135.1:0-21173 GCA_049643405.1 Candidatus Zixiibacteriota bacterium | reverse complement strand
CGGCAATAGTGTATCTTTGACTGATCTTGTTAAGTGGCTCATCAAAAATGATTTGCAGACCCGCTTAAGTGTCGTGAGAGGTTATTTCTTGCCAGAAGAACATGAGTTATTGCAACTCATTGAAGATTTTGATGCCATGTTCTCAGAGATAGAGAAGCAGGAATATGACATTGATCCAAGAAGGCTCTTTACTATTTGCGAGTTGAGTTTTCGCAACCCTCGGGGAGCATTCTCTTGTGGAATAGGAACTTCACATCTTGTTGTCTATCATGACGGAACTGTTGCTAGATGTCCCATGATGGTTGGAAAGGACAAAGGCAGACTCAATAACAACCTTCTCCAGAGTATTAGGTCACAGCTCTGTTACGATCCAATTAACAGATATACTACGCAATGCGTTTCCTGCAAATGGTTTTCAGTCTGCGTAGGTGGGTGTCCTGTGACCAACGAGAAAGATCACGGGGACCCGTTTGCGTTACCCTCTTTGCACACGTTCTATGCATATGTTATTCCGCGTTTTGTACGCTTTTTTGGTATAAAGCTACTTCAAAAAGTGAAGGCCAGGGGACTTGAAAACTGTATAATAGCCAAACCTTAAAGAAAGGACACATCATGTCACAAGCAATTGAAATTCATGCCGATGTTATTGAGGAGTCTGACGGTACTGTTGTCATAAAAACACATGATACTATCTTTAGGCTCCCAACTGACTGTGTAGTCGGGATTGCACCTTCGGAAAATCCTTTGTGCAAGTATACCCATACTGTCACGCTTAATGATACCGCTCAAATAGCAGCTTTCGAAGCGTTGAGTACGTCCCGGAATATCCTCAGTAACATATTCCACAGTCTACCAGCAGATCGTGCTAAAAATAATAACGCTGATTGTGATTGTATAACTGTGTGCGATTTCTGTATTTGCACTCCGCAAGATTGTGATTGTGATTGCTTCTAGTTGCGGGATAACCGAATCGGGCCAAGATAAGTCGCCTCCTTCGTGGGGCGACCCTTAAGAACTTAAGAGCCAATGCAGAGTGGCTTAGTTCGTAGGTCAGGTGCCCTGCGTACCTGACACCAAGCTAAGTCAGGAGCACGTGGCTCCTCACCTATCCACTATCTTTGAAAGCTTAACTGAGGCAGACATTTGACATAGCCTCAAACGGTGCGCAAACAGCGATATTGAGGAGTAAGGATGTTATCTCGGGGACCCAAACATTCGGCAGCAGCCGACGATGACGAATTGCTCAGACTGCGTCTGTCAAACGCGTTCGAGACCTTAAAGCGAACCCAGCGTCTGTTTGCGCTCATCTACTTGCTTTTTGCGGTTGTGCTATACGCTTGGTTCTACACGATCTTCGAGACTTCTCCTCTTGAGAAGAAAATCGATGAGCTTGAGGAAGCCTTGGCGGTCGAGTCGTTGAAGCCTTGGGATAACTTCTTGCGCAGAACTTCGAGCTGCTATGACTCCTACTTCGACATTTGGAGGGGGGTGCAGGTTGTTACCCACTCGCAGCTCAAGAAGCGGATCGAAGACTACAAGGCGTGGAACAAGGAGGGGGAGTGGGAGATTGCGCAAGGATTAAAGGCACCCTATCCCGTGGCCAAACTGGAAAACCTGCTTCAATCCAAGGAACACTGGGAGGACTGCCGATATTGTGCGCAGCAGGACACCTTGGTATCGTTTCTGTTCAGACTCCACACTTACGTGTTCATCTACTACGTTCGCCGGACTAATGCCCAGTATGAGGGGAGGCTGGAGCAATTCTGGGCAGAGAGCGATTCCATAAACGCGTACGTCGACTCAGTCCTCGGCACCTTCGCGGCTCGGCTGGACACTTTGAAGCAGCCCCTGGAACGGCTGTACCAGCACGGGAGTAGCCCGATATGGGCGACGGCAAGACCGCGAACGACTCTGTGGAGTGAGTATTGGGATTTCGATGAATATGGGCGACTTGACCTGGCAGATTTAGCGTCGAGCTTGCAGATACTGAATCACGTATCCCGCTTCAAGCACGAGGTAAATGAGCATCGGCATCTTCTCAATCGCGTACAGCCCGCTCTCGAGTCGATAATGCAGCGAACCATGGCTCAACTCGGCGATTCCTCCGTTGGTCAAACCGGGGTATCTGGGCAACCTGACCTTAGGGGGATTCTCAGCTCTCACCTCTTCGAATCTCCAGACTTGCCAGACACAATTCAGCTTCCTCGCCTATTCCAGATATCGTATGGCTATCTGGCTGACGGACTCTTTAGCGACTCTCTCCTGTATGCTTACTTCCCTGGCTACCGGACGTGTGTTGAGAACTACCGTGCAGACAAAGTCGGAGCAATAAGGACACTCAGAAACATGCAGTTGGAACAGCGAGGCTTTGCGAAACAAAGAATCCATCTCCTCGGTGCTGAGATGTCTGCAACATCTGTGTTTTACTTCTTACCCCTTGCTATTATTGCCCTCTACTTCCTGGTCTACTTGCTTATCCGTCACCTGAATCTCCTTCTTCCCTTCAGTGATATAACTGCCCCGAATGCCCCGGGTCGCCCAGAACTAGCGGCGGAAGTAATGAAGGGACCTGTGCTCTTGGCTCTCGGACCCAATCTGCTTGCCCGGTTCCTGATTCTGTTTCCTGGCCTCGGCATAGCTCTTCTTCTTCTCCTTCAGTTGCTTCTGCCTGAGATTCGAGCGGTCTCAGCTGATTGGAGACTTGTCGTGCCCCTGGTCGCGGTACAATTAATCCTGCTTTCGGCTGTCTCTCGCTCCGCGGCCTTACTCCAGAATCTGGCGAAGCCCCTTCCTCTTTGCACCACACCTCCTGCTCAAGAGACAGGGAGGCCTGACATTCAAGACCAAAAGGAAGATTCGAATTCCTCGGAAGAAGTCTAAGGTTTGCTACCTGAAGCTGGCTGTCCCATCACTTCCCCGCAGCTCAGATCTACTTTGCACAAAGCGAGTTGTTCGCCTCTTGGCCCCTCGTTCATCGTGCGTTTCCAGCCTTTCTAACATCCCGCCTGTGTTCTCTCTTTCCACAAAGACCAAATATACCATAACTTCTGTGGTGAAAAGGATAGCTCCAGTGTGTATAGGAGAGCACATCTTATTTCCGGCGCGTCTCGCAGACAATTGAACGCTCTCCCAAATGTGCGGGGAAGAGATTCGATATGAACCATATATTTGATACCGAGGATGAAGGACAGAGCTCCACGCAGTTGAAGTTCCTAAAAACCTTGATCGACAAGCTCATCAAAGCGCGAGAACACCCAACGGGTGCTACGCCATCATCTTGGATGATAATCTTCTTTTATGGTGAGTTTCGAAGCACTTGTGGTGAGCGTCGAACCATTTATGCTGAGTTTCGAAGCAATCTCAAAATACATTTTCTGACGATGAAAAAAATGAAAAACAGCCATCCCCACGTCCCCCACGTCCCCCATGTCCCCCAAGTCCAGCCGGTAGGTCAAAACCCGCAGGCTCCTTTCGGCCATGGAATTCACAAGGGCGCAAACACCCAACGGGTGCTCCGCCATCCTTTGGGACGAAAAGCTCCTTTTACGGTGAGCTTCCGAACCAATCTCAAAATACATTTTCTGACGATGAAAAAAATGAAAAATAGCCATCCGCACGTCCCCCATGTCCCCCAAGTCCAGCCGGTGGGTCAAGACCCGCAGGCTCCTTTCTGCCATGGGATTCACAAGGGCGAAAACACCCAACGGGTGCTCCGCCATCCTCTGGGACGACCAACTACTTGCTCAGAATACAGATTCAAACGTACACAATTCTTTGCCTGAGAGCTGTTTGGAGGAAAAACGTGAAAAAAAATAAAAAAACCACCAGATGCGCCAGATGCACCAGAAGCACCGATCGAAGGGGGAAGGCTCTTGCGGGGCAAGAAAAGCAGGCGCTACTGTCCGATTTGGTAGTCTTTGATCTTGTAGAGGAGTGAGCGGTAGCTAATGTCCAGAAGCTGGGCGGCCTTTCTTCGGTTCCAGTTGGTCTGAGTCAGGGCGCCGCCGATCAGGGTTTTCTCTTCTGCGGCTATTGCCGCGCCCACCCTTTTCTTGAGGGAAAATGTCTCCTGGTCAGACTGGGGGCTGGTCGATGTAAAAGAGGGCGCTGACTGATCTCGCGGACGTTTGATTGTATCAAGGACAACGTTTTCATCCTCTCTGACCACGATCTGCTTGATTATGTTTTCCAGTTGCCTCACGTTTCCGGGCCAGTCAAAGTTCTGCAAAAGATCCTGGGCTGTGGGCGAAAGCGGACGGTACTCTTTGTTATATATGGGGTAGTACTTCTGGAGGAAATGCTCGATCAGCAGGGGAATGTCTTCTTTCCTTTCTCTCAGAAGAGGCAAGTTAACGCTGACCTCATTCAACCGATAGAACAGGTCTTCCCTTATGGTACCGTCTTTCAAGGCTCTTTCCAGATCCCGATTGGTGGCACAGACGATTCTGGTGTCCACCTTGATGGTCTTCACGCCTCCTACCCGCATGAACTCGTACTGTTCCAAGACCTGCAGCAGCTTGGACTGGAGCTCCATGGGCATATCCCCTATCTCATCCAGGAAGATGGTCCCCTTGTCGGCCAACTCGAATCTTCCCTGTTTGGTCTTGTGCGCCCCGGTGAAGGATCCCTTTTCGTGCCCGAAAAGCTCCGCCTCTAAAAGCTCCCGGGGAATGGCGGCGCAGTTTACCTTAACGAACGGCCCGCTTTTGCGGCTGGAGAGGTTATGCAGCATTCTGGCCACTATCTCTTTGCCGGTGCCCGAGTCGCCCCGAATCAGAACGGTCAGTTCACTGTCCGCCACCTGTTCGATCACCGCCTTGATCTGGAGCATGCCCGGACCATCTCCGATCAACTGGTCGTATTGGGATTTCGCCTTCAACTCTGATTTTAGATGATCCAGTTCCTGCCTCAGACGATTTTTCTCCAGAACGCTCTGAATGTGAATCTCCACCTCTTTGACGTCAAAAGGCTTGCTGATAAACTCGGAAGCGCCTTTCTTTATCGACTCCACCACGTTCTTTGTCTCCCCGTGTCCGGAGAGCATGATCACCTCGGTGGGCCTATCCATGGATTTGATTCTCTCCAAGACCTCCAACCCCTCCATGCCCGGCATCTTGATGTCCAGAAGAACCAGATTAGGATTGGCTTTGGAAACCATTCGTATTCCTTCCGGCCCATCCTTGGCAGAGAGAATATCGTAATCCTCACCCAGCCCCTCGCTTAAAATCCACGAGACTTTGGGATCGTCATCGATGATCAGTATTCTTACCTTTTCCTTTTCCATGCTTCCTTTCGATCGGCAAGATTCCTCAGGTCCAAGTCGGTTTTTTCTTGAACTGCCTCTTGTATTATCGGCAGGAATCAACGTTTATACAGAAATTCAAAGACTTCATCCTATTCTCTTCTGCGACCACCTGATTGTCAGACCAGGCTCTGCGGTCTATGATGTTAATGCTCAGACGGCCGGCAGGTCGACTAAGAAAGTAGTGCCTTTCCCTACCTCACTCTTCACAGAAACAAAGCCTCCGTGCGCCTTCACTATGCGATCCACCACCGCCAGTCCCAAACCGGTTCCTTCGGTCTTGGTGGTGAAATATCGGTCAAAGATCCGGGGCAATTTATCGGGAGAGATTCCGCATCCGGTGTCGGTGATCTCAACCCGGATGAACTCAATTCCGCTTTTGGAGTTCTTGTGGGTACTGTTGCCTACCCTCAACTCTCCGCCTTGTGGCATAGCGTCAATGGCATTAAGAATCAGGTTTAAGAAAATCTCCATCATCTGATTCTTATCCACCAGCACCGTGTACCCCTGCCGGAACTTCTTCTTTAGCACTATGTTCCTGCTGGTTAAATCCCGTTCCACCAGTTTCAGCGCCCGGTCCAAAACCGAAACGATATCCCTTTTCGCCATCTCGTACTTGTATGGATTGGAGAAACTCACCATCTCCTTAACCAGACCATCCAGCCGGAAGATCTCCTCTTCGACTAAGTTGAAGTAGTTCTCCTTGTCTTCGGCGGCTCCACATTTTTCCTGTAGAAGCTGCAGGGTTCCTCTGATATTTGTGAGAGGTCTTTTCAAATCGTGGGTTATCTCCGATACTAAGTTCCCCATGGTTATGAGCCTGGAGGCATTCAGCATGGACTTTCTCTTCTCATAGACCGATGCGAACTGTGAGACGATTATGGAAATCAGACGCTCCTGCTCATCAGATAATATCTGGCTCTTGCGGTTTCCCAGTGAAAGCACCCCGTGAATGGTTCCCTCGGCGATAATGGGGAACGAGACTAAGGTGTCCAGATGGGGCGAGAGATCAAAGTCTCCTTTTAAGTTCTCTTTTACCTTTTCGTTTAGTCTCCTATCATCGGAGATCTCATCCGGATGCAAAGAGATGGCCAGATTCCAGCGAAGGTTCCTGCAACCGTGCAGCAGGTACAGAACCAGCTCCTTTGCGGTCTCGCTCCATTCAAACCAGAGGGCGAATTCAATCGGCACGACACTCTTGATCCTGTCAAAGACGAAGCCGCAAATCGCCCTGAAGTCCTCCACGGAGGAGAGGTGGGTGGCGATCTCATACAGCACCGAAAGCTCCTTGAGTTTCTCCAAGTTCTGATTGAAGTGCTCGGCATCGTCTATGGCGATGGCAGCCTGGGAGGCAAAGGTGGTCAGCAGCCGAAGGTCGTTTTCAGTAAAGGCACGTCCGGTGGTCTTATCACTTAAATTGATAACTCCCAACACCTTGTCTTTAACCCTTAAAGGGACGCATAAGAGGGATCTGGTGGCGTAATGTTTCCTCTTCAGATGGCGGAAGCGGGAATCTTTCTTCAGGTCTTCCACTATCAAAGGAGTTCCCTTTTGGGCCACGTGACCCGCGATGCTCGAGCCAAGCTCAAGCCTGGTGCGCTTGACAATGTCAGGACTTAAGCCGATAGACGCTTCTATGGTCAGAACGTTCTCCGGCCCCTGGATCAACATAATCGATCCGGATTCTGCCTCGATCACCCCGGTGGCCAGTGAAACTATCTTGTTGAGAAGAAGCCTGAGACTCTGGGTGGTGCTCAAGGACATGCCCGCCTTGTACAACGCATTCAGCTCTGCCACCTTCTTCTTCAGCTCCGCGTTCTTCCCTTGCAGTTCCGTTAAAAGCTTGGCTTTCTCCTTGTCCGCCTTACGCTTCTCCAAGGCCCTCCGTATGGTGAGCTTGAGATCGGAGAACTCTATCGGCTTCAATAGGTAATCATAGGCTCCCTGGCTTATGGCGGTGATGGCCGTTTCAAGCGAGGCGTACGCGGTCATCAGGATAACCAGAGCGTCTTCATCTTTGTCGCGCGCTGCTTCGAGGATGTCCATCCCGCTCACCCGGGGCATCTTTATGTCGGTGATCACTAAGTCGAAGTCATTCTTCTGTATCTTCTTGAGCGCTTCCTCTCCCCTATCCTCTGACGTGACCTTGTACCCTGCCTTGGATAGCAGAGTCCGCAGGCTTTCACACATCCCCTTTTCGTCGTCGACCACCAATATTTTAGCAGAGTCTTGCGGCATGAATATCCTCATCTTTCGGGTAAGAGAATCCCACTTAATCTGACGCCTTGGGCAGAGAGACAAGAAAACTCGTTCCTTTTTTCTTTCTTTTCGCCTGAATGGTTCCGCCGTGTCTCTGTACTATTCCGTAACATATCCACAGACCTAAACCGGTGCCCTTCCCTTCCTCTTTGGTGGTAAAGAACGGCTCAAATATCCTTGATAGGTTGTCTTCCGGAATGCCGGGACCGGTGTCCGAGAATTCGACCGTTACGCCCGAGTCGGCATTGCGCGCACTCACCTTTATTTCTCCCCCTTCAGGCATGAAGTCTCGGGAGTTGACCAAAAGGTTCAAGAATACCTGCTTGAGTTGGTCCCGGTCTCCCATCACCGGTGACAGGTCTGCAGATATGCCCTGCTCGATTTTGATCTTCTTTTTTAAGAACTCCTTATCTATTAGAGAGACGGTCTGCCTCAGAACGGAGGAGATATCCAGCAGCGTCATCTCCTCCTTCTCCGGACGGGAGAAATCCAAAAGGCTTCGGACGATGCGAGCGATGCGATTCACCTCTTCTTTGATCGTTCTAATACTGCGCTGCTCCGTGTCGTTGCTGTCCATGCTCTCGGAAAGGATCTGAAGATAGTTCTTGATAATTCCCAGAGGATTGTTGACCTCGTGCGCCAGTGAAGCGGAGAGCTGCCCCAAGGCGGCCAGTTTTTCGGACTGAATAAGCTGTCTTTGCGTTCTCCGCAGTTCTGCATTTATGTTCTTTTGATTTTCGTAAAGGATGGCATTCTCCAGGGCTACGGTAAGATGATCCGCCAGCACAAAGATGAACTCAAGGTCACTGTCCGAAAACCGCAGATTTGTTTTCTTGGAACCCAAACTCAAAATTCCGACCAGTTCATCCCTGCTTATCAAGGGGGCGCACAGCTTGCAATCCAACTCCTTTAGGATCTTCATCTCGGGATTGTCATCGTTGATGAAGGCTCGGATCTCCTCTAAGAACAGGGACTCCTTTTCCGACAGGAACAACCGGTACAGCTCCCCTTTGGTGCTGATCTCCCAGTGCTCTGTCTTCGCCGACGGTTTGGGGGAAGTCTCTTTGAGCTTGAGGAATGAGAGTTTATCGTGTTTCGGATCACGGCGCAAGAATATAGCTATGTTGCTGACGTCTAACTGATCCACCAGGGTGGAGAGCATCTCGCTCAGCAGTTCCTCCAGGTCGAGCACCGAGTTGAGCTTTCGGGAGAGTTCAAAGATGGTGTAAAGATCGAATATCTTCTGCTTGAGCCGCTTGTTGGCCTGGCCCAGACGGTTGATCTTGTCCTCGACCGCGCTCTTAAAAAGGCCGACCGACTCCAATATCCTTTTCTCCGTTTGGATCTCGGTCGGGTCCGGATGACCGGATGAACTCCGGCCCTCAGAGACAAGCCTCTCCCATGCCGCATTTGGTTCAACTCGTTTTTCGCTCACGTTTCTACTGCTATCCTTCCTGCTTGAGTTTTAGGGCAAATCTATTTCCGCTCATCCTCATCACGTCTTCCCGGAGGCATCCGACTGGTGTTCAGGCCCACGAGCGGCATCTGTGTGGTGATTTGTTCTGTCCCTCTTTCGTTTTCCCGTGCGAGTAGAGAAGAAAGCTTTGAGACAAACCGCGAAAACGAGCAAGCTGTGGTTCAACTTGCGTCATCTCCATCTTTCTTATGATCGGCAGGATGGAAAGCGAGTTAATCAAAACTTGCAAACTTTTGCAGATTCGGCCAGGATCGGGCGACGGGCGGCCGCCTGCGATTGATGCGATAAAAAAGCCAGAACCTAACTTAAGTTAGGTTCTGGCTCCACACCTCAGAATACTCTGGAAACCTTCAGGTCTACACCAACGACGTCCAAGACCTGGGGTTCTTGTGTCTTTCTAGCTGCCCGACCCGGAACTCGGAGTCTGACAGCACGTCTCATTCACTTCCGGATAACTCGCTTCTTTCCCACTCATAGAATATGCACCGGCCAAGTTCCGGCGCATACTCATAGCATCTCCTGTAGCTTCCGAAGGGAGCCCGACCGTCCAACGCAAAGCAGTCTGAGTCCATGTCTTTGCAGGGAATTTCTCTGAAGTCCGTCAGTCTCCTTTCCTCTTTCTGGAGAACCGGCACCAACTCATGTATGCTCTTGGTTCTCATCGCATATCACGAAGGAGAGCTGAGACGCCTTATGTTCGCCATATTTTACTCACTTCTGGTCACCACTGGCATCCTTCAGACCATATTCGCGCAATTTATTACGCAGGGTGCGAGTTGAGATTCCCAGAATCTCGGCGGTTTTGGTCCGGTTTCCTACCTGTGCTTCCAGCGTCTTCAGTATCAGTTTCCTTTCAGCTTCGTAAACAGTGGAGCCCACTTCAATCTCCCCGGAGGACGTTCCCATTCGGCCAAAGGTCAGTTCTTTAGGAAAATCACGGGGAGTCAGAATGCTCCCTTTGGCGGTAACCACTGCCCTCTCTATGTAGTTCTCCAACTCTCTTACGTTGCCTTGCCAGGAGTACTCCAAAAACAGCTCAATTACCTTTGGCGAAATTCCCGCTATTTCTCTGTTATTTTCCAGATTGTACTTCTCCAAGAAATGCTGGGCCAGCGCCGGGATGTCCTCCTTCCTCTCTCTTAAGGGAGGAATCTGAATGGGAACCACATTAAGCCTGTAGAAGAGGTCCTCTCTGAATTTCTCTTCTTCCATCAGTTTCTTTAGGTTTCTGTTTGACGTGGCGATGATTCTAACGTCCACCTGGATGGGGATTGCCGATCCTACCCTCTCAAATTCGCGCTCCTGGAGAACCCTCAGCAGCTTTCCCTGCAAATGGAGGGATATCTCGCTTATCTCGTCTAAAAGTAACGTACCCCCGTCCGCCAGTTCAAATCTTCCCCGGGATTGCCGAATGGCTCCGGTGAAAGAACCCTTTTCGTGGCCGAAGAGCTCGCTTTCCACCAGACCATCGGGAAGCGCGGCGCAGTTGATCCGGATAAAGGGGCCTTCCCGTCGGCGACTGTTGTAATGTATGGCCTTGGCGATCAACTCCTTCCCCGTCCCGGACTCTCCGGTGATCAAAACCGTTGCTTTGGTATCCGCGATCGTCCGCACCAACTCGAATATCTTATCCATCTGGGGGGTTCTGCCTACGATGTTCTCAAAACCGTACTTCTCTTTTACCTCCGACCTGAGAAGCTTATTCTCCAACACCAGGCGTTTATGGTCGAGTGCCCTCTCTAAGACTAAGTCGATCTCATCCACTGAAAGTGGCTTCAGCAAGTAGTCGAAAGCCCCCAGCTTCATGGCCTCCACCGCGTTCTGTACGGTCCCGTACGCGGTTATCATGACCACCTCGGCATCCGGGAGAAAGTCCTTGGCCTTCCTGAGAACTTCCACACCATCCATATTGGGCAGCCGGACGTCGGTGAAAATTATGTCGTAGTCTTTCTCTTTTATCTTCTCTAAAGCCTCTTCTCCGGTAGAAACCGAATCCACTCGACAACCCGAGCGATTCAGAGCCTCGCTTAAGAAGTCTCTTAACAGGGGATCATCGTCCACTGCCAGAATCCTCTTTTCTGTCACCTGCTCACTCCCCATCTTCTCTTTTGTCTGCCGAACCGGGTGTCTTCAGCCCGGTCATTTCCCGCGGGCCGGGGCCGCGCGCCCCAGAATCGGCAGCTATTCTTCTACAGAGCCTTAGGCAATCTCAGCGTCACGGTCGTTCCTTTTCCCAACTCACTTTGGATCTGAATCTCTCCTTTATGTGCTTCCACGATTTTCTTCACTGTGGACAGACCCAGACCGGTGCCCCCCTGCTTGGTGGTAAAGAACGGAGTAAAGAGCTTCTCCAGTGTGGCCTTATTCATTCCCGTCCCGGTATCTGAGATCTTCAGGAGAATAGTCTCATCCGTCTTTCGGTGACCAGTATCCGTTCTCTCAGCATCCGGACCTAAGTCGACTCTTATTTCGCCACCGTTCGCCATGGCCTGCGCAGCATTATGCAAGAGATTCAGAAGAATCTGCCTAAATTGCCCCGTATCCAGTTGACACGACACCTGCTCCTGGTGATAATTCCTGGTGATGCGGATGTCTGCCTTCTTTTGCGACTCATCCATGGCGAAGAAGCTGATCACCTCGTCAATTACTTTGGCCATCTCCACCCTGCGGGGGTTTAACTTGACAGGCTTGCTGTAGTCAAGAAGGCTTTTGACGATTCTGTCCATGGTCTCGACCCCTTGCATAATTTTTCCCACTGACCTCTTCCGGGGGTCGCCCTCCTCTAAGTCTCTGTCCAGAAGCTCAGCAAAACCTCTTATGCCCCCCAGAGGGTTTTTCAACTCGTGGACTACCACGGCCGCCATCTCCCCCAAAGAGGCCAGCGTTTTCATCCGCAGCATCTCTTCCTCGGTCTGCTTCAGTTGCCGATTTAGATCCTCGAATTTAGCCTTTAACTGCCTGTAATCTGCATGGTGGACAAGACCGGTTTCGTCGTCCGAGGCAAACCGAGAGGCAGTCCTCTTGGACTCATCGTCCGAAACCTTGAGACGCCGTTTTTCTTTCATTTGGTCCCCAATGTAATGAGGCAGATGGTTACCTGCCTGTTCAGATGCAGACTCCGTTCAATGCTCCAATCAGGATTTAATTTAATTCAAGTGACAAGCTATGGCAAGACTTTTTTATCGGGAAAACAGCCATTGGGCCAAAGTGGAGCATCTCCATCACATGGCAGAACCTGAGATTGGAATCGGATGATGGTGCCGGGTTTTCGCTTTGTCAGAATCGAATCCTACGCGCGGATTCACATCGGGTATTATACGGCCCGGGATAGGCGGAGCGCCCAATGCCTCTGAGGCTACCGTCTAACATGCCGCTTTCGCGCTTAGTCTCTCCTCCGAAGGAAATCCTGTATCTTCTCCTCGACCTGTTGAAGAAGCTGTGCCTTTTCGGTAACCTGCTGGAGAAGGTTCTTCACCTCCGCCAGCGCTGTGAGATTGGAGTGGGAGTCGCCCCCAATTCGGCTCGAAGCTATCTGCTGGGTCAATCGAGCGATGTTTTGACCCAACGACTTTTTCTTTTCTAAAAGCAAGTTGAGCTTGCTTTCACTTCCCGCCTTCTTCAGTTCCGCCAATATCGTCCGGGATAGACTCACCAACTCTTCGTATTGGCTCAAGAGCTGTCTGTACTGTTCTGGCAGATTCATGACTATCGTCGCTTTCTAGCCCGCTTGCCCGACACGCTTTGAGCTTCCCGCACGACAGCAAAAATCAAACGCGCTGCTCATCTCCTGGATCAACGGGACACAAGAAAAAGAGGGCCTTTCGTTTTTTAAAGTTCATGGTGAATGCGACTTCTCCAAATCTCGATCCGGACGTTTCTCCATTTAAGGATACCGTCTGAGAGTATGGGCTGGACACTACATACGGAAGGAATCTCAAGCTTTGTTTCGGGAAGTGGAAAACTTCTCTAATTCTGTCTCCAGGTGCGCAATACGCTCCTTGAGTCGGGTTGTCTGATCTTTCAGCTTATGCTCCTCCAGCGCCTTCTCGATGGAGGACTTCAGATTATTTAATTTGAAGGGCTTCACAACGTAGTCGTAAGCCCCACAGCGCAGAGCCTCAATGGAGCTGTCGATGGTCGGGTATCCGGTCATAACGATGGACAGAGTATTGGGGGCTGTCTTTTTAATCTGCCTCAGGGTCTCTATGCCGTCGATTCCCGGCATCTTCAAATCGACCAGGACCACGTCGGCTGGCTCGCTCTGCATCAATTTGACCGCCTTCTCACCGGAGTCCGCCAGTGAGACCTCATAGCCCTCGGAGCTCAGAAACTCCAGAAGCAACTCCCGTACAAAAAGCTCATCGTCGACCACCAATATCCTCTCAGACACGAAACCTGCCTTTGCTTTACTTTTGCCTCAATCTGCTTCTGGGTCTATTCTCCGAGCCGGACTTCGCACACCTTTCCCGCTCCATTCTGCTCCTCGCTGATCGATCTGAAACGCCGAAGCTCTAATAAGGTTATCGCCATCTATGCCTGGTTCTTGAATTCTGGCCTGAGAGATTCTTGGAGCTGACGAGGTTGCGGTCAGTTCGCATCCTCTGGTACTCCACCCGGAAGGATGAAGGGGCTTCTGACTCTAAACCTGGGGAATCGACTTCTCGTCGGGCCAAGGATCACCGTCTCTGCCACATATTCTACCGCTTCTTGGCCACCTTCCTGCGGGGCTTTTTGCTCTTGCTCCCCTTCCGTCTTTCCATCTTAGCCATCTTCCCCAACTCTCTTCTCAGGATTTCCTCAATGCCCTTCTGAGATTCATCCGGTTCCCTCAGCGCATGCTTGAAGACCTCTTCAATTCTCTCCACGAAGATGAAATCGGTCTCCTTTTTGATCTTTTCCGGCAAATCCAGGAGATTCTTCTCATTCCCCTTGGGCAGCATCACGTGGCGGATCCCCACCCGGTGTGCGGCTGAGATCTTCTCTCTAACCCCGGCCACCGGAAGCACTTTTCCCCTTAGGGAGACCTCGCCGGACATGGCTATGTCATTCCTTATCGGCTTGTCGCTCATCACCGAAGCTATCGCCAGGGAGACGGTGATGCCTGCTGACGGCCCGTCTTTGGGGATGGAGCCGGAGGGGAAATGAATGTGAATATCGTAGTTGGTGAAATCATCATAATTTATTCCCAGCATCTCTGCCTTGGAGCGAACGTAGCTGTGGGCGGCCTGGATCGATTCCTTCATCACCTCACCCAACTGGCCGGTGAATATCACCTGCCCGTTTCCCTTCATCTTCAACGCCTCAATCAACATCAGATCTCCACCGGCCTCTGTCCAGGCAAGCCCGATGGCCACGCCGATCTCCTCATGTTTGGGGACCTTGTCCGGGATGTATATGGGCAGGCCCAGGTATTCCTCCAAGTTGTCCTTGGTCACCCGACAGGGGGTGAAGCTCTGAGAGGCTTTAGCCCGGGCACACTTGCGACAGATCCCCTCCATCTCCCGTTGGAGACCTCTGATCCCCGCCTCCACCGTGTATTGCCGGATTGCCTTTCTTAAGGCGCCATCGGTGAACTGCATGTCTCGCTCGGAGAGACCGTGTTTCCCAAGCAACATGGGCAGGATAAACTTCTTGGCAATCTCCAGCTTCTCCTCCTCGATGAATCCGGAGAATTCAATTATCTCCGTTAAGTCCAAAAGGCTGCCCGGGACCTCTTCGGGAACTGAGGCCTCTGTCACGAAGATGACCTCCGAGAGATCGAAAGGAACTCCCAGATAGCTGTCGGTGAAGTTGGAGTTTTTCTCCGGATCCAAGGCCTCCGCTAAGGCGGCTGCCGGGTCACCCTTGAGGTTTTCGGTTCCCATCTTACCCACCTGCTCAATCATCATCAAGGGATTGGCACAGCCGGATTCCTTTATGGCATTGAGAATTTTCCCCGGGAAGGCCTCGGCATAAGTTGAGCGTTTTCCCTTGATCTCAGCTTCGTCTCTTACTCCGGCTACGTTTACTCTGACGAATTTCCTCCCCAGCCCCTTTGCGATGGCTTGAGCCAAGGAGGTCTTCCCTGTCCCGGCCGGCCCCACAAAGCAGAGTACTATGCCCTTCAGATCCCTTCTGAGTTTGCGAATGCTGAAAAGCTGAAGGATGTTCTCCTTCACCTTCTTCTGGCCGAAATGCTCCCGGGTCAGGGTCGCCTCCAGGTTCTCGATATCCACGTCCCTGCAACTTTCCTTTTTCCAGGGGATGGAGACCAGCCAATCTATGTGGGTCCTGACCATGCCATACTCAGCCGAGGCGATGGATATCAGCCTCAATCTCTCCACCTCCAGCAGTGCCTGCTTTTCGGCGTAAGGAGGAAGAGACGATTCTTTGATTTTGTTTCTCAACTCTGCAACTTCCTTTTCGTGAAGCCCCGCATCCCCCAGTTCCTCCTTTATGGTCTTCATCTCTTCCCGCAGCACCCGTTCCTTTATTTTCTTCTCCAGATCCCGCCGCGCGTCGAAGGTGATGTTCTTTGAGAGCTCAGCTTTTCCGATCTCCATTTCCAGCAGCTCGGCCAATCTCACCAGCCTTTTTTCGACGTTTAACTCCTGCAGGATGGCCTGCTTGGACGAAAGATCGAGGTGAAACGCCGAAGCGGTGATGTCCGCAAGTTTCCCGGGGGTATCGGCATTCATGCTGCAGATATGATAAAGCTCGGCGGGATAGGCCGGGTCCAGTTCCACCAGGCGCTTAACCAGCTCCATAATTCTGTCTGTTTCTCGCCTCTCCCCTTCCGGATCGCCTCTTATCTCCTCTAAGTATTCGACTTTCGCCACCAGGTAAGGTTCGGTCTGGGCGAATTCCTTCACACGGATTCTTTTCAACCCTTGAACCGTTATCTGTTTTCCCCCTTCACCGAATCCCTCGACCTTTATGATCTTGGCAGCGACTCCGGTGGTGGCCAGTTGCTTTGGGCTGAGTCGGTCCATGTCTGGGGCACGGGCGAAGGCAAAGCCGATGACATCGTCCCTTCTTACGCGTGATCGAAGAAGTTTCAGATTTCGCTCATACCACACCTGGATGGTGGAGATGCCCAGGGGGAAGATAACCGTGCTCATCAGGGGAAGAACCGGCAGCTCATCCGGCATCGAAGCATCAGATCCTCTCCTTGCCCTAACCATAACTCTCCCAAATCTTCAGGTGGTCGAAAAAGGCGAACGTTAACCCGGCACTTTACAATAACCGACCCTGCCGGAAAAATGTCAAGCCATATTTGGACGGTGAATCCAAAAGAGCTCGTTGGTGGAGCAAACCCCACCTGTGATCTCATACTCTGTATCGGCAGATGTCAGGGATCTCCGAGATAAAAACCAAAGCACAGTTGGTTGGACAGCCGCAGGAATCCAGACGAGCGATCGGCCGGTAAAGTCGACCGGAGGCAGACCGAAAAAGGAAAGGAAAACTACGGTTACAGTCCAGATCAGGGGGTGAGTGCTGGGATCTGTGGCAACGGGCAGGTGGTTACGGTTCCCCCGGATCCTCCGAGTCGTCCGGCCGAATTATAACGTAACCTCGGTCAACCAGTCTGCCCCCGGTGTCAAGTAACCTGATCAGATACGTCCCGATCGGGACGTGGCAAATGAAGGTGGTAATATCAATATAGCACATGCAATCGCAGCTATCCCCGTGGTCAATCTCAAAGACGTCGAAGCCCAATCTGGTTTTGATCACGTCCGTTTTGATGTCGGAGCAGCAGTTGTAATAGGCATTGGCGTGAAGGACCCGGATGGTGTCGTTAAAGGAGCTGAGAACCACCGATCCTCCACCCGAACCCTGGACTTTCCCCCCGAAATCCTCCTTGCAGCCGGTGTGGAAGGACTCGGCATAGAAGCCCAGGCTGCTACTTGTGGGATTTGACTCCTGCTTGCACGCGGAGAAAATGCACAGCAGGATCAGAATCAAGGCGGCCTTGTACCTAGTCGTTGTTTTACGCATCAGGCTCAAATGTAGTCATTGGGGGCGAAGAGCATCACCTGGTCTTTCCCTCCCGCGCTCCTCAGGCAGGAGGAATCACCAAGTTCGGTTCCCCTGCCAGGAGACCACCGCATCAAACGCCCTGATAACATATACGCCGCCGGAGACCGGATGGATAGTCGCGGTGTCTTCAAAACAACGCCGGGGGCAGCAAACCACACGGGCATCCCGGTGCATTTCGCTCATCGCCTCAACATGGTTGGCTAGCCTCCCCGCCTTAAGCGAGCCTGTTCACCAGGCCCTGTTTACCATGCGGAGGCAGCAGGATTACAATGTCTGCGTCCCAGAAATCAACCTCACCCTGGTTCTGACGGGCTTTTCAACTTAGTGGCAACGCTGCCTAGGTCAGAAATCACGACGTACCTTGAAACCTTGATGATTGGCTCGATGAACGACATAGCCGTAGACAGTGACAACTGCGGAATCCACTAAGTTGCCGTATATGTCGAATAGTCTGACCACATACTCGCCCTCAGAGACCCCGGAGATGATGGTGGTAATGTCAAAATCGCACATGCAGTGACATGCTTCACCAATATCGTACTCCACAAGATCGAAGCCATCCGCAGTTTCTATTACGTTGACCTTGATTTCCGAACAACAATTGTAAAACGCATCCTGGTGGGTCACGAAGATGGTGTCGCCGTGGGCGCTAAAGATTACCGTGTCGCCCTCGTCAGGGACCACCACCGCGTCCTCGCCGACAAAGTTGCCGGCAGTGTCGAACACTCGAATGAGATAGACCCCCGGGGAGACGTCGTGAATCGTCGTCACGATATCGAAGTAGCACAAGCAGTAGCACAGATTCGTAGAGGTATCATGCTCAAAGACATCGAAACCTTGAGGGGTCTGTATCACTTCGGTCACGATCCCTGAACAGCAATTCTCAAAGGCATTCTTGTGCATTACCCACACGGTGTTGCCGCTGAACCAGACCAGAACCGAATCCTCCAAAGTATCCGCAGAGGATTCGGGTGAACCCTCGTAGAGGCCTGCTTTGCATTCACCCTGCAGCGATTCAAATGCGGCCTGGGCCACCTTATCGACTGAGTTTTCCGCACAATCGCTTTGCAGGGACTTAAACTGCACACCCGACTCATTCTCCCCCGGAACCGTCACCGGGTTTTTCGTCTTGCCGCAAACCAGCAGAAGAAGCGCAAGACTTAAGACTGCGACTACCTTCAGCTTTTTCATCTTGATCACCTCTTTCCAGCAAAGGTTGGTTTGAAGACTTGGGTCACGCCATATAGAGTACAAAAATCGTGCCATTTCGCGACTCTGACGCGAACAGCACTTAAGCCTATGTTTGTTTTAGACTTACCCTCGCGCATTGACTGGCTCTCCATCCCGTGACACGTAGATTTCTGCGACATTAACCCTCCGGGCGTATGCCCCCCTGTTTTATCCCTTTTGACGGTAATGGCTTACGGGAATTCGCCGAAAATGGCGATAGGTGGGTTCCGGTCCGGGGGCCTGTTTGCAGTCTACATCCTTTCCGGGGCTCTTATGCCAAGGAGAGCTAACCCGCTTTTGAGAGTGATCTGAAGAGCCTTAACCAGAAGCATGCGAGCGGCGGTCTGACCCTCATCTTCGGTAATGATCCTCTGCTTCTGATAGAATCGATTGAAGGTGGAGCAGAGATCAATCAAATGCGAACAGATGAAAGCGGGCTCGTAAACTTCCCCCGCGGATTTGACCTTCGCGGGAAAATCCTCCAATGATTTGATGAGGGTCCCTTCTTCTTCAGTCAAGAAGGCTCCGTAGTCTATTTCTTTGCGAATGGGCTTTCCGTATTTTCGTTGCAGGCTGCACAGCCGGGCATGGGTATATTGTACGTACGGAGCGGTCTCCCCGTCGAAGGAGAGTGCCTGGTCCCAATCAAAATCTATATCTTTGTTTCGCCGGGTAGATAGGTCGGCAAATATGACCGCGCCGATTCCCACGTGCTTGGCCACCTCTTCTTTGTTTTCCAGCTCCGGGTTTTTCTCCTCTATAATTTTCCCGGCCAGTTGGATGGACTTGTTCAAAACGTCTTCTAAGAGAACAATGTTTCCCTTTCGGGTGGACATCATCTCCTGCTTGAATTTGATCCAGCCAAAGTCGACGTGCACACAGTCTTTTGCCCATTTGTGTCCCATAAGCTCCAGCACCTTGAAGACCTGCCTGAAATGAAGGCTCTGGGCACTCCCCACCACATAGAGCGACTTGCGGAACTTAT
This sequence comes from Candidatus Zixiibacteriota bacterium, assembly GCA_049643405.1. Lineage (GTDB taxonomy): Bacteria > Zixibacteria > MSB-5A5 > MSB-5A5 > SM1-73 > SM23-73-3. The sequence goes on along the minus strand of JBARPX010000135.1, from coordinate 1,901 downwards.
AGGTATTGTATCTATAGATAGCAGCGGCAATGTCACGCGTGGCATACAAAGTTGCCTCGTCTTTTTTCTTCAGAAGACAGGGAGGGAGATCGTACTGTTCCAGATCGACTATCAGAGCATCCTGGCTTATCTCGGTCAAACCTTTGGCCTTGATCTGTTCGATGGTCTGATCCATGAATTTGTTGTAGAAGCTCTCTCCGGGGTAGGAGTCAAAGTCTATGTCCAACATCTCATACACGCGATTGAACTCCTGCAGGCTGTAGTCTCTGAATTTCTTCCACAACCCGGTGGCCTCTTGATCGCCGTCCTCCAGCTTTTTGAACCACCCGCGGGCTTCATCCTCTAAGTCTGGCTCGGTCTCTGCCTCCTTGTGAAACCTAACGTAAAGATCGTACAAAGTGGATATAGGATCCTTGAGGAACTCCTCTTCATCACCCCACATCTTGTAGGCTAAGATAACTTTTCCGAACTGGGTGCCCCAATCACCCAGATGGTTGATGCGCACAACCCCGTACCCTAACTTCCTGAAGATATGATAGAGTGCATTCCCTATCACCGTAGTTCTGAGGTGTCCCATGCCAAAGGGCTTGGCAATGTTCGGCGAGGAGAAATCGATCACGATAGTCTTGCCCTTGCCGCTCTGATCCGAACCATAATGGTCTCCCTCGTCGAATATTCGAGTCAGAACCAGCTCGGCCTGTTTTGCTTTGTCCACTCTGAAATTCACGTAGGGACCAGCCGCGGAGATCTCCTCGATCAGATCAGTGGCCTTCAGCCGGAGGGCGAGCTCACCCGCAATCTGGTTCGGGGCCTTCTTGAGCTTCTTGCTCAAAACAAAACACGGAAAGGCGTAGTCGCCCAACTTCTGATCGGGAGGAACCTCCACAAGACCTCTGATCTCTCCCTTTGAGAGACCGGTCTCCTTAGATATGAGTCCGACGATCTCCTCAACGAATCTATTCATGGTACTGTGAAGTTACATACAAAAACCACGATTCGCAACCAGAAATTTGCAGGCGGCTTGACGATTCCTCAATTTGCGACCTTCCCAACTGAGTTATCGGGTCAGGACGTATGAACAAAAGATGTGGCCTCAGAGTGTGCTCGTCCTCCCCGAGGAAGCCAGGTAATTATGTTAACGCTTCACATGGTCGTCGCCGATCAAAATAGTGCAGGCTTAGGCCGGGCTTGATTCATGTTAGCGCAGCAGGAACAAATGGAGAACGAGGCAAACTGGAGCTAAGACCTTTTGGAATCTGGGGTCTCTGATCAAGGAAACCGTCGTGCGTACAGTCACAATTCCCTCCTCAATGGCAGCTCTGCTGGTTATCGGATGCCTTGCGTTCTCGGTTCCGGCTGTCGGCCAGATCGACACCGCTTGGGTTAGAAGGTACAACGGACCGGCAAACGGCGAGGATAAAGCTGTGGCCATAGCCGTCGATCATTCCGGCAATGTCTACGTTACCGGAGAGAGTTTCGGCAGTGGTACGTCCTGTGATTTCGCTACCATCAAGTATCTCTCCACCGGAGATACCGCCTGGGTAAGAAGATACAACGGAACGGCCAACGGGGAGGACAAAGCCCGTGCCATAGCCGTGGATGACTCAGGCAATGTTTACGTTGCCGGATCGAGTTGGGGCGGTAATACCGACTTAGACTACCTGATCATAGGGTATGATCCGGATGGAATCCAGCTTTGGGCAAAAAGATACGATGGACCTGCCGGCGGTGAAGACATAGCTTATGCCTTAGCCGTCGACGATTCCGGCAACGTTTACGTGACGGGAGCGAGTTCCGGCAACGGCACCTCCCATGACTACGCTACCATAAAGTATTACCCCAGCGGAGATACAGCCTGGGTCAGGAGGTACAACGGGCCGGTCAACGGTTCTGATCAAGCA
>JBARPX010000134.1:0-1588 GCA_049643405.1 Candidatus Zixiibacteriota bacterium | reverse complement strand
TCGAAGCCAAGATGAGCCTGACCAACAGCGGCGGCACAATCAGCTTGCTCGATTTGGAAAGCAAAGCTCAGACTTTCACCTGGGATGAGGATTGTGGTGACGGTGTTTCCATGGAGAGGGTATCCGCTAATGAAGATATCTGGCTCTGCTGTGTTGACTCCGACCGAAGCACTCCCGGCAGAAAGAACAGTGTCAGCACGACCTATTCCGAGGGCATCGAGTTGAGCATTGAACCGAATCCTTTCTCTCCCGACGGCGACGGATTCGAGGATCAGGCCGTTTTCCGCTACACATTACCCATGGAGTCGAACCTGACCATCAGGATTTACGACGTCAAGGGACGATTGATAAAGACCCTGGTCGACGACGAACCGAAGGTGTCAGGAGAAATTTTGTGGGACGGGAAAGATGATGAGAATAGAACCGTGAGAATTGGGATATACGTTGTGTTAGCAGAAGCCACCGGGGATTCTTATAGCGAGAAGAAGGCTACTGTGGTGGTAGCGAAGCGCTAACCTCACCCCCTGTCTCCCCCTCTCCATAAAATGGAGAGGGGGACCAAAGGGGGAGAGGTATAAGGTTTTTCCCTTTCCACAAAGTGAGTTATGAAAAGGGCGATCCTCTTTGTATTCATACTATTGTCCTGCTCAGCCTCCGCTCAGAGTGCATTTGACAATTGCGGCTCCAGCGCCAAGTCACTCAGTCTGGCTAATGCCTGTGTAGCCTTGACCGACGAACCGTCCGTCTTTTCGATCAATCCCGGCGCTCTGGGATTTCTTCAGGGCAAGGGATTTCAAGCCAGCCTTTCTCGCCTGTACCAACTGGACGAGCTTTCGGAGAGAGAGTTGTATTTTGCCGTTCCCTTCCGCCGCCTTGTCCTCGGAGCAGGATTGTACGTGTTCGGGAAGAGCAATTACTATCAGGAGAGCATGTTCAGCCTGGCTCTTGGTTACAGAATAAAAGACCGTGTTTCCGTGGGAGTGAGCTTCAAATACATGCGGGTTACTTTTTCGGATGAGTACCAGGCCCTTTCGGCACTCTCCGTAGACGTCGGATCTATTCTCAGAGTGAATCCCAAAATCCAACTGGGCTTTGGAGCAAGGAACCTTAACCAGCCTGAGCTGGTGAAGCACTCAGACGACATTCCGACAAATTTATCCCTCGGTTTAGCCGTTTTCCCCTTTGAAGAGGTGACATTGTTGTTCGATCTTTCTTACGAAGAAATATACAAAGAGCAACTTCACTTGGGACAGGAAATCAAACTTTTGAAAAATCTTCCTTTGAGATTCGGGATTCAGACCTCTCCGGCCTGTTACGCCTTCGGTGCCGGTTTCGACTTCGATAAGCTTCTGTTTGACTACGCTTATTCAAATCATTCGGTCCTGGGGGATACTCACAAGATCAGCTTCTCATACAGGTGGGGAAGCAAAAAGTAGAAATAATGGGTGAAACGTTCAGACATTGAGCAGTCTGCAGTGACACGGTCGAGAAAGGCTATGATCATGTTTTTGCTGATTTTCTTGCTGGTTTACGGTGGGTTTCATCTCTACATGTTTCTGAAGGCCAAGGCCGCGCTGGGATTTGGCAT
>JBARPX010000133.1:0-31329 GCA_049643405.1 Candidatus Zixiibacteriota bacterium | reverse complement strand
ATAAGTTTCGCTATCGGGAAAGCCACTCCACGCATGCTATGGTATTCGTGGGCGTGGATACGCTCCAAGGGAAACCGAAAAAGTGGTTAGTGGAAAACAGCTGGGGCGATAAGAAAGGCGACAAGGGTTACTGGACCATGTACGATGAATGGTTCGATGAATACATCTACAAGGTGATAATCCACAAGAAACACTTGCCTAAGCACGTATTGGGCATTCTGAAAACCGAGCCAATCGTCCTCCCCCCGTGGGACCCGATGTGATTGATAATGAGAATCATCGAATAACTTAGCGGCGGGATGAATTCCCGCCGCTATGGGGCCGGGGCGGATGGGCTTGCTTTCACCAACCCGCACAATTTGACACGCATAGAGCAGGGCATTCAGCCCTGCGAATTCGGCTTTCAAAGGGAATACCGAATAGACGTAGGGACAGCCCTTGTGGCTGTCCGTTTTGATCTTAGGACAGGGACGAGCCCTGTCCCTACGCGTTACCGGTAGCCTCTTAACCCCGGGGAAATCCAAAGAACTCCCGACGCCTTATTTCTCCATTCTCCTTCGGAAAACGTAGATGAAAAGACCAACCATGAACGCGCCCAAAAGGAATTCAACCCCGGCTACGAGATTGGCGAAATCTCCAACCACCTTATACTGCTGAAATCTCCACAAGGGGAAGAAGCCTTTAGCGCTGAAAGATACCGACGTCAAGAAATCCTGTACGATCGTCGTTATCGGGGCGGTGTTGTTAAAGCTAATCTTATATCGAAATGCTAGAGCCCCGTCTTCGTAAAGCCCAAACCACCACATGTAGACAATGGCGAAAGCTAAGATTAATTGAACAGAGCTCGTTAGAACTCTTGATAACTTCTCCCCATATCCACAAGACCATTTTAGAAATCTAAGGAAAGCCCATTTCAAGAGGTCTTTGGGCCATCTGCAGGCCTTTCTTTTGCATTCCTGTTCCCTGAAATGAAACATCCCTGCTTTAGCAAAGTCCCTTTTCTTGTGAAAATGTACCTTCAACTGCCTATAAATCTCACTTGTTTTGGAAAAAAGTTCGGATCTTTTGGGTTCCTTCCTCTCAGTCATCCAGTTTGGATCTAGTTCATTTACAAGTTGATGCTGCCAACCCCAGTCCAACAAGCTGAACTCCACATCCTTTAGATTAACATCTTCAAAAACGCATTTGCGCAAATCCACCTCACTGAAGATGGCGTTTCTCATATATGATATCGAGGCGAATTCGATTCTCTTTGTACATTTGATCTTCTCGAAATGTGTCCCCTCACCAGAGAACTGCGTGAGCCAAAACTTCGTTCTCGTGCTCGCGAATTCCGTCTGGAAAAAACTACAATGTCCTCGTGAAAATCTCGTGAAAACGAAGAGAGTCGATTCACTACGGAATTTGGTGTCTGCAAACGTACAAGTCTTTCCTGAGAACTTTGCGAAAGTGAAATCCGTAATTTTCCCCAAGAATTCAGCTTTGGTAAATGCCGTTAGCTTTCCCGAGAATTCTGCTTCGTGGAAATCAGTTTTCTCTCCGCAAAATACTGCATTCTCAAAATGCGTGTCTCTCTCAAATATAAACCCTGAAAAGCTCACCGACGACGAGAAGAAAAAACCTTCGAAATGATAAGCATCTGTTTCTGTATCCTCTAATATCTTCGTGATTCCCCGATTGAACTTTTCTATATCCTTGTCCTTTCTTCTGTCATGAAAGATGCAGAAGTCATCTTTGGAATCTTCTAAAACTTCGTAAGGACACAGCCAGCCAGTGATTTCATCTTTGTATTTGCATCTTTTCTTCGCCTCGCTCACGTTTTCTCTCCCTGACATAAGGTTGGACCTCTGTATTCCTCGCCCGCAGTATCTGCCCTTAGGCAGACCTTTGGTCCGGCTAAAGCCGGACACTCCAAACATCATAACTTGCCTTGTCAAAAAGGACGAATCGGACTTCTTCTACGAATTCTGCCTCTTGTGAGAAATCCTTGACTGCGCCGAACATTATCCGGGCGCACTCGTCAACCGGGAAGCCTCCTACGCCAGTGCCGAAGGCAGGAAAAGCTATCGATTCGACCCTTAGCTCTTCAGCCCTTTTCAGAGCGTTTAGCGTGGCATTCTTGATGTGTTCTCCGTTAGTCGTCAAATCCTGCCCCATGACTGCGGCATGAATCACGTACTTCGCTTTCAGGCTTCCCGCCTTTGTCACCACAGCCTCGCCGACCGGGATCGGGCCCTTGCTCATCGCTTCCTTTTCAATCTCAATGCCGCCTTTTCTCTTGATAGCTCCAGCCACGCCGACTCCCATCCACAGATGGTTATTCGCCGCGTTCACGACGGCATCGACTTCCTGCTCGGTTATGTCACCCTGATTGAGCTTTATTTCGATTCTTCCCAATTTCTTCTGCATATAGAACTCCCGGAAATCTCCGTGATAGCAGCTTGTAGAGAGCTATTATGGTGAAGGCACATAGAATGCCCAGAGCAGTTCCCGCCAGTATATCAAAAGGATAATGAACTCCCACATACACCCGTGAGTATGCTACGAGTGCCGCAAAAGTCAGCAAGCCAATCCTCAGCTTGGGATAAACGAAGGAAAAGATGATCATTCCCGTGAAGATATTGGTCGCGTGGGAGGAAGGAAATGAAAAAGATTTAGTGCAGTTGATCAACAGGTTCACGTTGTCCAGTACATTAGAGGGCCTTATCCTGCCGACCAGCGGTTTGAGCACGTTGTTGCAGACTTGGTCACTCAAGGTGATTCCCAAGATCAGAAGCAAGACGGCAATTCGTCCCCTCTTCCTTCCAAAGACCAGAAGCGACATAGCTAACAAAACTATGGGGATGCGCCAGTAGTCCAGATTAGTCAAGATCGGCATCAATAGGTCTAAAACGACGTTCTGTGCCCTGGAATTAAGAAGAAAGAACAGGTAGGCGTCAAACTCAAGGACCGTTTCCAGTACTGAGCAGAACATAAAATCCTTTCGTTGCGTAAGGAGAGCCAATCCTCTCCCCTGCTTATGGTTACAATTCTCAGCTAAAGTTACTTATGAGGCCCTCGACTTCCCTCAGTGTTGGTATTCCTGCTCTCCCTCCCAGCTTCCGGCATTTCAGGGCCGCGCAGGCATTGGCGAATGTTGCTGCTCTCTTTAGAGGCCATTTCTTGAGAAGCCCGTAAATAAAAGCGCCATGAAAAACGTCACCTGCGCCGGTGGTATCGACCACCTTCACACGAAAACCGGGTGAATGAAAAAACTTACCGTCTGCCCCGCATATACACCCCTCCTCGCCGACGGTCACCACTACGGTTTTAAATTTCTTCTTCATCAACGCCCGGCATGCCTCGAAAGGATCGGAGGTTTTGACAAATCCACAGGCAAACCTTTTCGATACGATCAGGTGGTCGACGAACGGAAAGACCTCCTCCACGCCGTCTCTCAGGCTCCCTACATCCAGGCAGACTTGAGCCTTCTGCTTTCTCGCCCACCGAGCCACTAATATGTTGATGTCAGGCTCACGGGCGTCAAGGTGCACGAATCGAGTGGAAACCGAATTCATGAAGTTGAGCTCGGTTCTCTTCAGACGAATCTTTCTGTCTCTGTCCAAAGCAACCGTCCGTTTTCCCGACCCCTTATCTACCCAGATAGAGGCTCTGGAGGTCTTTATCTTTTTATCTACCGAGAGATATCGAGTATCCACTCCTTCCTTCTGCAATTGAGATCTCACGAATTCACCGTCCGGGTCATCTCCCACCTTGCCAACGTAGCACGCCCTGGCCCCCAGCTTAGCCAAAGTCACCATGGCCGTGGGCACCGGGCCGCCACCCTGGATCGAAGATCTTTTCACGTCCACCTTGTCATCGAGATGAGGATACGGATCCAGGATGCAAAGGTAGTCCACGGCGTTCACGCCCAGACCGAGACAATCATACTTCATTTTACGATTTGAATCTGACCTGGCCATTGGTGACCTCAACAAGAGCTTTCTTCACTTTATCTAACAGGCTCGTTCTTACCTCAACTCTCGCGGTTGGGCTATCGTCGTAACCCTGATCCTTAACCCGAATGCCGTACTTGGCGAAGATCTGGTTTACCCTCCCGGTCAAGCTTGAGGGATACGATAAAGTCATCTCCGATGTGATCCACCTGGTGACCTTCTCAGACTTTTGCAACACACTCTGAGCGCTCAGCCGATAGGCACGAGAGAGCCCTCCGGTTCCAAGCTTCACTCCTCCGAAGTAGCGGGTCACCACGACCAGAACATTGAAGAGATTCTCCGATTGGATGGCGGATAGTATGGGCGTTCCTGCGGTGCCCCTCGGTTCTCCCGCATCACTGAATCTCTCGCTCTCGCCATCAGCGCTTTTGATGCGGAAAGCGAAGCAGTTGTGTGTAGCATCGAAAAACTCCTTGCAGATTTTCCGAATAGAACCCTTAGCCTCTTCTTCCGAATTTGCGGGGATGGCAGTGGCAATAAATATCGAGCCCTCCACTTTTGTCTTGGCGCGAGCCTGGCTTCTTATGGTCAGGTATTCATCCGAAGGATTGGAGATCATTTCGACGAATCATCTTTTAACTTGGACACCAGGAACTGATCGATCAATCTGTTGAATCTGGGCGCATAAATAAGATCGAACTTATCCATTTCAAACGGGATCAACTTCTCTGCTTTCAGTCTCACTAAAGCGGCTTCTTTTCGGGCCTCGCCTAAAGTGAGCTTGCCGCCCTTTATCTTTTCACATGCCTTATCCACCAGTTTCCGAAGCCTTTTCACCGCCTGGTCGTGATCGAGATACTTCTTCATAGCTCTATTTACGTTGTCCCGGAGTTCCAAAAAGTGCCAAGCCTCCGCTGAACGTAGTTGCCCGATTCCCCGACGGGACGGCAGACGCCCCCGTCTGGGCGTCTGGTCATCGAGCGGAACAAATGGTCGAGGGCGGAACTGGGGATCCCGCCTAAAGATAATCTGTCACCAGATCCAGGCGTTCAAACCCCTCCAGGATAACCGCACCGCCGGCCACCAATTCGTCCACCTTCTGGGAGCCCTCCTTTCTCATCACAAAAAGGGGCTTCCCCAGTTTGATGGCAAGGCTGGCCGCATCCATGGTGCCCGGGCTCTTCTCTTCTATTTCTACTACTATGATCGCTTGAGACAACCCTACCACGATTCTGTTTCGAGCCATCAATCGACCCACCTTGACCGGCACATTCAAGTCATACTCCGTGATCAAAGCTCCGCTTTTAGATATCTGCTCTGCTAAGGGAACATTTTCGGAAGGATAAATATTATTTAAGCCTGCTCCAAAGACGGCGTAAGTCTTTCCACCTCCTTTGACGGCCCCGATATGGGCGGCAGCATCAATTCCCTTCGCAAGCCCGCTCACTACCACCACTTTCCTTTTGGCTAAGGCTTTCCCGATTTGGACCGCTTTTTCTATTCCCGCCGCCGTTGCGTTATGAGTACCCACCACAGCGATAGATTGAATACTTTGAATTGGAAATTCTCCTCTAAAATAGAGAAGAGGTGGGGGATCGTCGATCTGTTTTAGCAGTTGGGGATAATCACCATCTAATATGGTCAGGATACCAATTCCTTGTTCTTCCAGATAAAGAAGATGTTTTTCTATCTCAGGCAATAACTCCTCGGACTCAAGAATCTTCTCAGCCTTTTCGGGACTGATTCGGGGAAAAGAGGAAAGCTCTTCCACCGAAGCTTGGTATACGCGCTCAGGTGAGCCAAAGGTCAGAAGAAGCTGTTGAAAGGTCTTAGGTCCGACCCTGGCTTTCTCCCTCAGCGCTATCACATATGATCTGTAGTCCAACTTGCACCTCTTCACCGTTATCTAAATCCCTTAGGCTGAAATTACCGGAAAAGAGGTTAAATATCAAGTGCAAATTGGAGAGATACTAATTTTTGGAAGCTGGTGTCGCATTTACAGGACTCAACGGTGCCCTGACAGGTCAATAGACAAAACCTTCCGGGCAAGATTCGTGCCTCCAAACGTAGGAAGAGATTCTAAGGTCGGTTGATCCGAGCCGCGGAAGTCTTGTGGTAATCCTGTCCGGTTAGCTCGAGAGTGGCAGGGAAGTTCACGAGAATGGGCACTGCTCCTGACGGCCGGCAGGACTCAGTCGGACTAAGCGGAGCGCATGATTTACAAACCTGGTTCGACGTTTCAGACCGCTTCCTCACCCCTTTCGCCCGTACTGATCCGAATGGCGTTCTCTATGTCAGAGACATAGATCTTGCCATCTCCGTGAAGACCTGTGTAAGCTGCTTTTTCAATGGTGGAGATAACCAGTTCGACCAGTTCATCTTCGCATATAATCTCGATCTTAACGTGCGGGACATAATCTTCCAGATCATCGATAGTTCGGTGATGAGCATCCGTGGTTCTGGTACGCCCGAATCCACGCACGTCCGTAACGCTCATGCCGGTAAGGCCCTTCATCTGATGAAGGGCCATCGTTACCTCAGAAAGTTTATGAGGTTTTATGTATGCCTTGATCTCTTTCATGTTTAAGCCTCCTAAATGTTCGAGACGGTCTCTCTTTCGGGAATGTCGGCAAACCACTTGTAAATGGCCGGGATCACCAAGAGGGTTAGGACAGTGGAGGTTATCAGACCGCCGACCACTACAGTTGCCAATGGCCGCTGCACCTCACTCCCGATACCGTGGGAAAATAACAGTGGCAATAATCCCAGGGCGGTGGTGAGTGCAGTCATCAAGACCGGTCTTAGCCGCAAGGAAGCCCCCTGCACCGATGCCTCATCAACGGATATTCCCTCTCGCACCAACTGGTTTATGTATGTGACCAGAACCATTCCGTTCCCCAGCGCTATGCCGAAAAGCGCGATGAACCCAACCGAGGCTGGGACAGAAAGATTCTGGCCGGAGAGCCACAGGGCGGCTACACCGCCAACCAGCGCTAAGGGGACGTTCAGAAGAATCAACAGCGAATTCTTAAGCGAGTTGAAGGTGGAGAACAACAGGATGAAGACCAATAACAAGGTAATGGGAATAACCACTGCCAGACGTTTGTTCGCCTCCTGCTGAAGCCGGAATTGACCGCCCCAGGTAACAAAATAACCGGGCGGCAGTTGAATCTCGCTGTCGATTGTCCGCTGCGCCTCCTTAACGAACGAACCGATATCACGGCCGGAAACGTTGCACTGGATGGTGATAAAACGCTGGTTGTTTTCGCGGGTTATCTGCCTGGGTCCGACTGTTTCTTGAATTGTAGCAAGCTCCTGAAGCGGCACCCACGCACCTGCAGGCGCTTGCACCAGGATCCGGCCAATCGCTTCGGGCGTGTTTCGGTGAGCCTGGTCAAAACGAACCAGGATATCGAACCGTTTGATTCCCTCGAAGATCTGCCCTGCCGTCTCTCCTCCGACCGCCGCACCGATGACCTCCTGGACGTCGCTAACGTTGATTCCGTAACGCGCAATTGACTGGCGATCTACGCGAATCAGCAATTGCGGGCTTCCGGTAACCTGATCCGCCTGGACGTCTACAGCTCCCGGCACGGTGCTTATAGCCCCGGCAATCTCATCCGCCTTTCTCTTGAGGACACCCAGGTCGTCGCCAAAAAGTTTGATGGCCAGCTCGGCGCGGACACCCTCCAGCAGTTCGTCAACCGTCATTTTAATCGGCTGGGTGAAGCTGGTCAGAACCCCGGGGACGTCACCCAACTGGTCACGAATGTAGTCGGTTAATTCCTCCTGTGTCCTGGCGTTCACCCACTGGTCTCGCGGCTTTAGGGATATGAATGTCTCTACGCTGTTTACCGGATGAGAATGGGCGCCGACCTCGCCTCTCCCAACTCTGGAAACCACGCCGGTTACCTCATCGATTTTCATCAGACGCCGCTCAACAATCATGGTCATCCGCTTGCTCTCGCCGATGGAAATCGACGGCGCCATCGCCAGCCGCAGGGTGATGGTGCCCTCCTGAAGCGTTGGAGTGAACTCCGACCCCAACTGAGGAAAGATTGCTATGCCTATCAAAATCAACACCAGCACGAGGAGCAATGCCAGGCGCCTGCGGGCTACGAAGAAAGTCACCAGCGGACGATAAAGCCTCGACAGCCAGCGCAGCAGCCATATTTGTTTCTCGCCCCCGTGTGGTTCTTTGATCTTGGGTCTTCGCATAAGCAGCGAGGATAAGACAGGAGCCAGTAAAACGCCAAAGATGAGTGATCCAAACATGGCCAGGGCCAGGGTAGAAGCCAGTGGCCGAAACGTTTTGCCTTCAACACCCTGCAACGTGAAGAGTGGAAGAAAGACAATGATGATGATGGAGATTGAGAAGACGATGGGTCGAACCACTTCAGCACAGGCGCGTGCCACCAGGTGAATGAACGGCTCGGAAGATTTGGATGCCCTTGACATGCGGTCCACGTTCTCGACAATGACTATACTTCCGTCTACCATCATTCCGATGGCGATAGCCAGCCCGCCCAGCGACATTAGGTTGGCTGAGATACCCAGCTGTTTCATCCAGATTGAGGCGAACAACACCGAGAACGGAATGGCGACGGCCACCACCACACTTGGACGAAAGGCTCCCAGAAAGATCATTAGGATGAGGACCACCAGCACGATGCCTGCCACAAGCGCGTTTCTGACTGTTGCGGCGCATGCTTCCACAAGTGTTCGCTGCTGGTAGTACGGGACGATCCTGACTCCATCCGGCAGGATTTTGTTTATCTCCTCCATCTTCTGTTCCACCCGCCCTATCACGGCCGACGAGTTGGTCCCAAACAGCTTGATCACGGTACCGGCGACGACCTCCTCGATGCCATCCCGGGTCTGAAGACCACGGCGAATGGCTCCCCCGACTTCAATGTCAGCCAACTGCCCCAGAAAGACCGGCGTGCCGCTTTCGGATTTGATCACGATGTTTTCCAGATCTTCAATTGTGGATGCAAGCCCGACTGAACGAACCACAAATTCCTCGGAGTTCTTGGTGATGAACTGCGCGCCCACATTCAGGTTGTTGGCTCTGATCTTTTCGATTACCTCGGCCAGTGAGAGATCGTAGCGCAGTAGATTGTCAGGATGGACGATCACCTGATACTGCTTTTCATAACCGCCGATGCCCAGTACCTCGGTTACGCCGGGAACGGTTTGAAGGTGGAACTTGACCAGCCAGTCCTGGATGCTTCTTATTTCCTCCAGTGTTCTTTTTCCAGTCTCATCCTCGAGGTAGTAGAAGAGCACCAGTCCCATGCCGGTTGAAATGGGACCCATCTCCGGCTCCCCGAATCCTTCCGGGATCTGCTCCCGCGCTTCCTGAAGCCTTTCCTCCACAAGACGACGAACAAAATAGATTTCCATTCCATCTTCGAAATAGACGCTTACCACAGACAGGCCGAAGTTTGACACGGAGCGAATCTTCTCTATTCCGGGGAGACCGTTCATTGCGGCCTCAATAGGATAGGTGACGTATTTCTCTATTTCTTCCGGCGCCAGTCCTTCGGTGACGGTGTAGACCTGAACTAAGTTGGGTGAAACATCGGGAAAGGCTTCCACCGGGAGCCTGGTGTAGCTTAGGTACCCACCTGCTATCACCAACACCCCGATCACCAGCAGTAGGAGGCGGTTACGAAGGACAAAGTGTATTGTATTCTCTATCATTTGAAGGGACCTCCTGCTTTAGTGACCGTGCTCATCTCCGAATGCACCTTTTAAGAGTTCGGCTTTAAGCACAAAACCGCCTTTGCTCACATATTTTTGTCCGGGCATAAGTCCGGAAAGCACCTCAGCCGAGGTGTCATTGGTGCGTCCAATCTCTACCGGCTGGGCCCTGAAATCCTCATGCTCATCGACAAAAACGACGGTTTGGCCATCCATAGTCTGCAAGGCCGACTTCGGTACCAAAACAGCTACCTCTGTTTCCTCCACCGTAATTGTCCCTCCAACGAAGAGGCCCGGTCGCCATTGTCCTCCGCGATTGGGCAGCACAACTCTTGCCCTGGCCGTTCTGGTGTGCTCATCGACGGACGGTGAGATGTAAGAGACGACTCCTTTAGCGTCGGGGACTCCCTGCCCCGCCGAAATGATTACCTTCTGCCCCACCGCCACCTTTGGCAGATGCATTTGATAAATACCGAGATTTATCCAAACCGTATCCAGGTCAGCGATTACAAAGGCCGCCACATCCTCGGAATGGACCTCACCGAGAGTCATATGCTTTTCGAGCACGGTTCCATTTATGAAGGATTTCACCTCATACGGTACCAATCCTTCATTACTCTCAATAACGGCCAGCACTTCCCCCCTTCTGACATAGTCGCCGATATGCTTCCCGACTTCTGTCACCACGCCGGGAAAGCGGGGGGCAATGTGAGCCAGTTTATCATAATTGACTGCGACTTCGCCGGGAACGACTATCTCTATGTGAAGTTTGCCGGGACCTGCGACGTCAACCTCGATTCCGAATTCCTCCATTTCGGCGTCGCTGAGGTGAACCACATCTTGATGCTCGTCGTGATCATGCTCATCCGCCTGATCTCCCATTTGTCCTTGGGCACCTAGTTCTTCATGCTGTTCACTCTCGGTTTTCTTTGTCTCTTCATGTTTGTGCTCCACTTCTCCCCGCGTGTTGATAGGTAGGCAGAGCCAGCAGAGCAACGAGGCAAAGATCAGGATTTGACAGGGGACAGATCGTTTAGAATTGAAATCACAAAACATAACTACTCCCTCCGTTGGTTGATCATTATGTTTTTCAAGCTAATTCCCAACAGCTGCTCTAGAGCAATGATTTTCTGGTTGATAGCCAAATCCAGGTCGTTAAGCTCGAAGCCGACGTCAATCAGGTTTTGTTCCCCTTCGAGTAAGGTGACGTAGGGTATCCTTCCCAGTGTATAGGCGCGCTTCAGTGACCGGTAGGCTTCCTCAGCTTTCGGCAGGATCAGAGCATCGAGTGATGCGCGATGTGAAAGAAGCGTGTTTAGCCCTTGATGAATCGCCTTGAGCTCAGCTTCAGTATTCACCAGTGCTTGTTCCCGTGCGGATTTTTGTGCCTCTGACTGAACGCGGAGTGAACTGATGGCGCCCTGATTCCTATTGAAAAGTGGAAGCGGTATTTCGACCCCGACCAAAAACGTATTTGTCCGGTCAGCCTTGGAGCGTTTATAGCCACCGCTTAGAGTCGGGCTGGGCAGCCTATTGGCTCTTTCCAGATTCAGCAGCGCATTTACGTTTGCTTCCTCAAGGGTCCACCCAACCACCTCACGACTTTGCTCCAAGTATGATTTCAGAACGGCTAAATCGGGCAACGTTGCGGTAGACGGGTCAGAGTCGACGACCCTGAAATCCTGTTCGCCCCCTCTCCAGAGTGCGGCCAGATTTCGCCGGGCGTTTTCCATCTCGGTTTCTGCGAGTGTCACCTCTGTCCGGGCTCGCTCAAACCCGAGCTGGCCGAGCAGCTGCTCGGAGGAGAGAGCTGCTCCCTTTTCTACCCGAATCGTGGCCGCCTCTGCCACCTCATGGGCAAGCCGGGCAACTTCTTCTGTCATTCTGACTTTATTCTGAGCATGAAGCAACGCGTAGAATCGCGCCTTGGTTTCCGCATAGATGTCAAAGTCTTCGACCCTGGTCTCCCAATTTAGCGCCTCCATGTCACGAACTGCAGCCTTTCGGCGTGCTTTTCTCTGCCCCCACAACTCAAGCTCCTGAGAAAGCAGGATCACCATCTCCGACTCGCGGAAGCCGGTCAAATCACCGCTAACGTCTTCACTTTCCAACTCCAGCTCGGGGTTCGGTCTCAGGTTTGCCTGCATGACCAATCCCCGGGCCGCCTCACGCTGCATCCGGCTGGCCCGCAGAGACGAATTACCTTGGGCCACCAGTCGAAGTGCCATATCCAGAGTCAAGGAGTTGGAGATGACAGTTGAAGTGTCCGTCTCCGGAGGAAAGGGGTCCTTCCACTGCCTTCCAAGCTCCTGAGCCTGCGCCGCGAGCAAAGTGGCTAACAGGATAATCGTACCCAAAAGTATAGTTTTGTGATCTATGTTAGGTTTCTTCATACTCCTCTCTCCTGAGGTGAAGGCGTGATATTTGGACCACAGCGCTCATGTGGATGCCTGTATCGGCGCACCTGTGGCGCAAATGTACATTGCTTCAGCCGCTGGGCTTCCCCAGGGGCAGGCACCAAGTCATGTGCGGAGGGATTATCGTACGGTATATGAGGGGAAAATCAGCAGATAAGAACCGACGTAGAAAGATGCTTCAGGAGCAAGGGTGGAATCGGGTCGGCAACTGAGAGCCGGACGCTGGTAACGTCCCTGTCGAGATTGTCAAATGTTGGGGCCGGAATGCCAACAGGTTGGCCCCTAGTATTCGCGTTCCGGCCAAATTCCTTTCCAAGCTTACGAACCGAGCGATAGTGCCAGCTTGTGGCTTGAATATGGGTGCAATCGGCACAGGTGTTGGTGGGTAGATATGCGGGCACACCTGCTAGAATCGTTGCCAGAGCAGAGTGTTCATCGCAGCAAGCGCCGCCGAAAATTCCCAATTCTACATGCGCAGGTTCACCGATGCACATAACCACGCCTTGCGGGAATAGGACTGCAAAAACGGCCAGCCAGCTACAGAGAAACAACGCAACCGGTTTTATCTTAGCAGGTTTACTCATAATTGGACAGTCAAGCGCAAATCAAGTTAATGCTGCTTAGTTAAACGCACGACCTCACACTGACGTTTGACGGAAACGCTCTGGTTGAGGCCCTGCCACGCTATCTGTATGAGATCACAACGGATGATTTAAGGTGGTGCTCGCGAAATAAACGAACACCTGTGAATCTGACTGAGTCACTGAACTACAGGAATCTCTGAATCTCGGGCGAAACGACGGAGGCCCGTCCGCCAAATCCAGCTTTGTCCAGGGCGAATCTCATCTGGCCATCACAGCGCCCGCAGCATGAGAATAGAGCTTGAATTCGTTACATGGAAGCCCCTGTCCTCACAGAGAACCGGGTTCTTGCCAGAACCAGGACGTTTATCTCCGCCGCCTTCCCCTCCCTCAGGATATCTGAAATGTCGTTTAGTGTGGCTCCGGAAGAACATATATCGTCGACCAACAGTATCTTTTTCCCGTTTGGGTTTAGTGCCCTTGGCAGTCGAAAAGTACTTAGCACGTTCAACTTCTTGAGAGTCCTATCGCGAAGAGCTTTCTGAGGTTTGGTGAGCCTGGTTCTTCTTAGAGCGTCTCGTTCCCAGCGAATTTGCGTTCTTTCCTCTATCCTCTCCGCCACGAGGGAAACAGGATCGAGAGATCGACTCTTGAAAGAAGGGGGAACCGTGAGCATTACGTGGGAAGATTTAAACGAGCTTTGCCTGTTTATGAAATCCGAAGCCAATTCAGCCAGAATCAAGCCAGCGTCCCGGCTCCTCTCGTATTTGAACCGGTATAAGAGATCACCCACCTTAGTTCTTTTCCACCGCGCACCCTCCGGCATGCTGTAGTCAGACAACGCAAAACCTGAGTCGAACCTGCCCAAGAGGGGAACCGGGTTTATTTCGGACAAGGACACCGCCTGAGTCTCTTCCCCGGAATTGAGAACCCACCCAAAGCCCAGCTTTTCCAGCAGCTTCTTCATAGTGCCCAGCTCAAGATTAGAGCGCAAAGGATAATCGAGGCAACCTGTCGGAGGCAATCATTCGTTGACACTCCAAGAGGCAAGAAGGTTCTTGCCGGTGAGAAGATCCAGCGCGTAGAGAAGGTTTTCACAGTGTCTTTGGAAATCCTCCCGATATTCTTTTCTGATTGGATCAGTGGGAGGAGCAACCATCCTGAGAGGATTCACGTATCTTCCATCCGCCTTCACCCTGTAATCCAAGTGAGGGCCCGTGGAAGCGCCGGTGCTCCCCACATATCCTATCAGGTCCTTCTGCCTCACCGTCGCCCCCCTGGTGATTCCCCTGGCGAAGCGGGAAAGGTGTCCGTACATGGTGACGAATCCGTTGGGATGGCGAATCTCCACGATTTTCCCGAAGCCCCTTTTCCAACCGGCGAACGAGATCACCCCATCGCCGGATGCCACCACCGGAGTGCCCCTGGGGGCGGCATAATCTACTCCCAGGTGCGGTCGATACCTCTTGAAGATCGGATGAAACCGGCTGTAGGAGAAGCGGGAGCTGATTCGCCTGTAATTCAAAGGAGATTTCAGAAATGCCTTCCTCACCGACTTGCCGGAAGGATCAAAATACCCCTTGCGCCCCTCGGGAGATCGATACAGCACTGCCTGATGAACCTTGTCGCCTGAAGAGTATTCCGCCGCCAGGATGTCACCGTATCTTACAAAAACACCTTCCCTATAGTGTTCTTCGAACATCACACTGAAGCGGTCTCTCTTACGTGGCTCGGTTAAAAAGTCTATCTCCCACTCGAAGACCTCGGTGAGCTTCATGATCAGCTCCGGGCTTTGGCACAGGCCTATCATTGAGAGCCAGAGAGAGCTCTCGATCTCCCCCTGAAGTGATTTTACTATGCAGTTGAATTCGACCGGCTCAACCACCGTCGTCATCTCACCGTTTTCTCTTGTCAAGGTGCATCTTTCGCGCATGCCCTTCTGGTATTCGAAGAAGAGAATGGAGTCCGGGGTGGAAAGCAGAGTATAGGAGTCTCCTGGCAGAGATTTTCTCAAGTCGAATTTACCTTTGAGGGCTGAGGTCAGCTCATAAGTCAACTGATAGGAAAGACCCTTCCTCAAGAGGGAAAGATACAGAGACTCGTTCCTCTCCAGTTCTCCCTTGAAAATGCAAGCCAGAGGTGCAGGAGTCAGGGCCGCTAAGTTGAGGTTTTCGTCTGTCTGCTTTCTAAACAACCCCATCCATCCGACGAGGAGCAACAAGACAGAGGTCAATCCCAGGAATAGGGTTATTGTTAGTGTTTTCATTTATCGAAAGGATTGGGTACTTATTTCTTCTCTTTGAACACTTCCGCTGAGTAGATGAATATCTCCGCGTCCTCATCCTTCCAGCAGTTCTTGTCGTGAATGCCCGCCTTAAAACAGATCTCGTTGAGGAAGGTGGTCCGATCCCAACCCTGCTCCGTGGCCACCTGCGGAAGGAAAACCCCCTGGTGGTATCCTTTTTTCAGCACGATCCCGTGCTTTCCTACCTCTATTTCATCCACGTCCTTGATCTTTCGCAAGGGGGTAAGAACGGATATCTCCAGATCAAGAGCGTCAAGTTCCTCCGGAGATACCGGCGGAAAGCGATGGTCGTTTAAGGCGGCCGCTTCCGCCATCTCCTGAATGGTGACGTAGAGGGGCTTGATGGCCTGGATGTAGCCGATGCATCCTCTCAGACGCCCCTGCTTGTGAATGGTGACGAAGGCACCACGATTCTCCTTTAGGATGGGCGAATCGACTTCAAACTCAGGCAGAGCTTCTCCTTTCACCCTGTGCTCTATGGTGGTCCGAGCGATGTTCATCAGCGTTTCCTTGTCATCCTCGGAGAGACCAGATTCGAGGGTCTCGCTCTTTTCCTCCGATTTCTTTTTGCTGTCACCGGCTGGTTTGGAGTCATAGATCACCGCAGCCATATATCCCACCACCCCGGATTTGTCCCCGGTCACGTCTCCGGAGTTGGCATACTTTAAGACCTTTGCCTTATCTGCTCCCAATCCCTTGGCTGCGAGCATGGTGGCCAAAACCGGACCTCCTCCGCAGGCTTCGCAGACTTTGGAGGCCAAATCGGAGTGGAGTTCTTCGGGATCGAAGGAGTTCACATGGTTCATCACGATGTTGTCCAGTCTAACCGCCTCATCGTATGGATGAAAATGCGACAGGTCGGTGCTGGCCACGATCAGGGCGTTCTTCCCCTTCAGGGCCTTCGAGAGAGCTTCTCCCAGCGCCTCGCAGGTGGCCCAGTCCTGGTCAGCTATGACGATGGGAACCAGCTTGAATTTGCCCAACACCAGCTGAAGGAAGGGAAGCTCAACTTCCAGAGCGTGTTCTCCTCTTCCCCCCACAAAACCATGTCCTTTGTCGGAAAGAAAGACCTTTTTGCTCGTATCTGCTATCTTCCCTGCCAGAGTGGTATCCACAGGAATCTGACCCAGGGGGGTTTCGTAAGAGCCGCCGTTGTAAATTGAGGCACCTGGAAAGTAAGCCACGTGGCTGGGAGAGATCACCACCACCGTCTCGAAGGAAAGGCCCTCCAAGAGCTTGAAGGAGTAAGCTGCGACCTGGCCCGAATACATATAGCCGGCATGCGGAGATATCAACGCCACGATCTTTCCCGGCACCGGCTCCTTTTTGGCTTTCTTAAAGAAATCCGACAACTCTCTGGTTAGGGTTACCGGATCGCCGGGATAAAACTGACCCGCCACTGCGGGCTTTCTGACCTGTCCCATTTTGAACCTTCCCTCCTTTTCTGAGCCCGAGTCTCCCTTCGGGCCGGATCCGTCGCTACAGGCGAAATACCCTGGCAATATAATAAACGACACAAGAACGAAAAGCAAAAGAAGCAGATCTTTTCTCATATTGCCGGACCTCATTTTACTCTACAATGCATCAGGGAATATAGAAAGAAATTCAAATTCGTCAACACCTTTGAGTGTTTTCTCAAACTCAGGTTCCGATTCCCCATGCTCGGACTGTGTGCTCCTGCAGGTCGCATGACTCCGGGCACGCCGCTGGCAAAGCGTAAAGGCTTGACACTCCGGGATATTGCTCACGGGACTGTTGAAAAACCCCGAACCGGAGTGCCCGTCCGGGCGGTTTTCTTCAAAGTCTAAGTAGTAGTGATATAAGAACATCTGGATTTCAAAAACCGCGAAAGCCCCGCGAAGCGTCCGGACGGACGCCCGTCTGGGCGGGATCTATGACAAGCTTTCGCACTCCAAAACCACTTTTTCAAAAAGCCCTCACCGAAAGCTCTTCTCTATGATATGAAGAACTTTTGAGGGAACTACTTGCAGGCAATCCGGGGAATCGACGCGGGTGCTCTTAGTCTATTCGGAAGGACGCCTCCTCTGCTTGGCACTCTTTTTTCTCCGGTCTCTCCTGTGTGCCTTTTTGTCTAAGGCCTTCTCCAGCACCTGGTCCACGGTTTCGGCGAAGACGAACTTCAGTTTTTTCTTTATCTCGTCCGGTATCTCTATCATGTCCTTCTGGTTCTGCTGGGGCACGATCAAAGTCTCCACGCCGGCGCGGTAGGCGGCTAAGGATTTCTCCTTTAAACCCCCGATGGGCAGAATGTCTCCCCTTAAGGTCAGCTCTCCGGTCATGGCCAGCTTGGGCTTGACCGGCCTTTCGGTCAAAAGCGAGACTATGGCAGTGGCCATGGTGATTCCGGCCGAGGGGCCGTCTTTGGGAATGGCTCCTGCCGGAACGTGAACGTGTATGTCGTATTTGTCGTAGAAGTCCTCGTCGATGCCCAACCTCTCGCTGGCGGACCGCACATAGGAGAGTGCGGTTTTGACCGATTCCTTCATCACCTCACCCAAATAGCCGGTCAATGTAAGAGACTTCTTGCCCTTCATCTTGGTGGCTTCCACAAACAGCAGATCCCCACCGGTCTGGGTCCAGGCAACCCCCGGCACCACGCCTATCTGAGGGGCCCTCTGTACTATCTCCTGGAAAAACTTAATCGGGCCCAGGAACTTTTCCAAACTTCTGGGGGTTATCTGTTGTTTCCCCTTTTCACCGGAGACAACCATCCTGGCAACCTTTCGGCAAATGGTGGCAATCTCCCGGCCTAAGTTTCTCAATCCTGCTTCCCTGGTATAATCATTGATGATCTTCTTCAGGGCATTATCCTGAAACTCTACGTTCTTGGAACCAAGCCCGTGATTTTCCAACTCCTTGGGGATGAGATGTCTTCTTGCAATCTGAAGTTTCTCCAAATCTGTGTAGCCGGGAAGTTCGATTACCTCCATCCGATCCCTCAACACTCCGGGTATGGGGTCCAGAACGTTGGCGGTGGTGATGAACATGACTCCGGAGAGGTCGAAGGGAACGTCCAGATAGTGATCGGAGAAGGTATTGTTCTGCTCCGGGTCCAGAACCTCCAGCAGGGCTGAGGCCGGGTCTCCTCTGAAATCCTGTCCGATCTTGTCCACCTCGTCCAGCATGAAGATGGGGTTATTCGAGCCGGCCCGTCTGATCCCCTGAATTACCCTGCCCGGCAGGGCGCCGATATAGGTTCTTCTGTGTCCCCGAATCTCAGCCTCGTCCCGCATCCCTCCCAGCGATATCCGGTTGAATTTCCTTCCCATGGCCCGGGCTATGGAGATTCCCAGGGAGGTTTTGCCCACACCGGGAGGCCCGACGAAGCAGAGGATTGGTCCCTTCATGTCCTCCTTTAGCTTTCTGACCGCCAGATATTCCAGGATCCTCTCTTTGACCTTATCTAAGTCGTAATGATCCTCGTCTAAAATCTTCTGTGCCTTTTTGATGTTCAGCACGTCCCGGGTGCTCTTGCTCCAGGGAAGAGTGACCAGCCAATCCAGATAAGTTCGGGAAACGGTATACTCGGCTGCAGCCGGGTTCATCTTGGAGAGTCGGTCCAGTTCCTTGTTGGCTGCCTCCAGGGCCTCCTTGGGCATCCTGGCTTCCTTTATCTTCTTCTTGAACTCATCCAACTCCGCTGTTCTCTCGTCTGCTTCCCCCAGCTCCCTCTGAATGGCCTTAAGCTGCTCGCGCAGAATATACTCCCTCTGGGACTTTCCCAATTCGCTTGCAGTCTGAGATTGAATCCTCTGCGAAAGCTCCAGCACCTCCACTTCCCGGTTGATGTGCGAAAGAACCTTTCTCAGTCTCTCTTTAGCATCGAAGGTCTCCAGAAGCTCCTGCTTTTGAGGCACCTTTATGTTCAGACTTGAAGCGATCAGATCGGCCAGTCGGCTGGGGTCTTCGGTGTTGATGGCGGTGATCTGTAACTCCTCGGAGAGGTAAGGGGCCAAGTCTACCACCTTCTTTAAAAGATCAAGCACGTTCCGGCATAAAGCCTCCACCTCAACGTTTTTCTCCACCTTCTCATCGATAACCTCAATCCGGGCCACCGCGTGAGGCTCGGTCTCGAGGAAACTCTTCACTCTTATCCGGGACAACCCCTGAACCAGCACCCTCACGCTGCCGTCGGGGAATCTCAGCATCTTCAGGATGGATGCAGCCGTCCCCACCCGATAGATGTCTTCAATAGATGCGTGCTCTTCCTCTATATTCTTTCGGGCAAATAGCCCTATGACCTTTCCGCTCATCAGTATCTCATCAATCAGCTTGGCGTACTTCTGCTCGGTTACAACCAGGGGAACGATGAGGGACGGGAAGGCCACCGTTCCTTTGATGGGAAGAACGGCAAGCTCTTCGCCTATTTTCTCGATCTCTTCGGATACCTTCTCTTCTTCCTTGATCAGGTTCACTCTTCCTCCCTTGAAAGATATCTGGACTCACCAAATCGATGAAGTAAGAACATCCTTGCTCCAGGACCTCAGATTCGTGCCTTGTGAAACGTCTTTCTGCAGGTCGTGCGGGCAGCAACTCATTGGCCGGCGAAATGCCTTTAGATGCTCTGCTATATCTATCGGCCGGAATCTATCTCAATTTCAATACTATCAATTATCCCCTTCAGCCCGGCTGCATCTTGTGGCGCCAACCTCAGGTACGTCTCCAAGTATCTTTCGGCCTCCTCTTTTTTTCCCATTCGGGCAAAGGCTATCCCCAAGAGCTTATACGAATTGATTTCTGCCGGGTTCAGTCCTAATGTTGTCTCGAAGTACGGAACTGCTTCTTCGTATCTTCCCGCCTTACCCAGAATGTTGCCCATGATATAATGAAAGTCTGCTCTCCCGGGTGCTAAATCAATGGCAATCCCCAGATGGGATATCGCCTCATCGTAGCGACCCTTTGCTGACAGGCAGACGCCCAAGCTTCTATGCAAATACTGGATGCCCCGGCGATTCGGCGCCATCCCTATGGATTTCTCCAGCACCTCTATGGCCTCATCGTATCTTTTCACTCTCAGGTACGCATTTCCCAGCACGGCATAATAGCGTGGAATCGGATTGATGGCAATAGCGTTTTTCCACAATCCAATTGTTTTTTCGTGCTCACCCTTATCACGAAAATAACAGGCCATGGTCTCATAGCCGTGTGCCCCCCTTTCTTCATCGATGAAGAGCAGACTCTCAAAGCGCGCGACCGCCTTTTGCTCCGAGGCATTGACCAAAATCCAAGGCAAAGTCGACGCCAGGGAGGTGGCGACCAGAAGCAGGGTCACCCACCTTAAATCCATTACTGCTCCTTCTTCCCGGTGAGCCGTTCGCTCCGGTCCGGGAGCGAACGCAGCCTTGGGCCGGTCTCGGAGAAGACTGACCGTCAGATACAATCCCAGGAGGGTGACACCTAAGCCGCAAGAAGCGAAAAGATCCCAGTCCCGGGCATATCCCAGTTTTGGATCGGCAAGCAGGGCGAAGCCAAACGAGCACGCCGTGATCCAAACCAAGAATCTAACCACGTTTTCCCTGAAGTTGATCTCCCTCCGGAACAAAACCAGAAGTACTGCCCAGAGGACCAGGCTTACCGGGGAGATCAGCAACTGGTGGTTCAGGAAATCCAGAAGGTGCGCCAGGGAGAAAAAGGAGTAATAGCTCTCCCCCCCTCCGAAGGGATAAATCAGAGGAGAGCCGATCGTCTCTTCCGTCAGGTAGGTGCCCCGAAGATGGAGCGCGGCCCCGATCACGAAGACCACACAGATTAAGACCACGATATTGGCAAACTTAAGCCTCGCGGCCTTCGAACCGCTCGCTGCGGAAAACCCGGCAAAGGCCAGATAGAACAAAGAAGGCAGGACAAAAAGAGCGGTAAGATGGAAGCTGGCAGCCAAAAGGAGAAAAAGACCGGCCCACAGAAAAGCACCTTTCCCCTGCAGGTATCTGATCCCGAAGAAAATATATGCGAGGACGGCCACGTACATGAACGAGTAACTCTCGATGTGCCCGAAGAACAGCTGGGTGGTTCCCATGGTAGCCAGGATCAGAAAGATGAACAGCCTTTCCTTTCCGTTCTTTCCCAAGAGGTGTGAGAAGAGGAGAATCAAGAATATGAATAATCCGCCGGCCAGGCAGCTGAGAGTTGCATAAGTGGTGTAGCCGTCCAGGCCGAATACTCTGTAGACCAACAGATGCAGATAATAATCCAAAGGTTCGGTAATCGACAACAGGACACCCAGCTTGAGTTCACCCGCGCGCAGGTATCCGTCACCAAGCAGAGGCGTTCCGGCTCTGAGAAGCCAAAAGGGGATCAGGCTGAGCACGCTGATAACAGCGTATAGCAGATACCTATTCACCTTTGTGAGTTTCCCTGCTATCCAGGCAAAGACCCCGGTCAAGGCCCCCGCTAAGATTCTGCTTACTCCAGGGATCAAGATCAGAAGCGCGATCACGGATACCGCTATGCGGAACTCCAGCGAAAAGTAATGAAGTTGACTGATGCCCCAGAGTCTCAGGCGGGGAAAGAAGGAGGCTGCAAGATGAATAACGATTAGAGAAGCGCAGGTAAGAATGATTATCCTCCCCACCTTCGCCGCCGAAGAGTCCCCTCCGGAGGCTTCGATTTCATCTGACCGTCTGCACATCAAGGTTCCTTTGCTCCTCCCTCTGGCTTGCTGACCTGCGTGTTGACTCCCATGCTGTCGATGATTTCCTGTATTTGGTCGGCATCTTCAGGCTCCGACTTCAGGTACGCCTCCAGACACCTTCTGGCCTCTTCTTCTTTCCCTATCTCCAGATAAGCCAGACCTAACGTCCTGTAAGCACCGGTGTTCTTCCGGTCCAGATTCAAAGCCGTCTCAAAACATGACAATGCCTCCTCGTATCTTCCCGACCTTCCCAAAATGTCGCTCATGGTATAATGGTAATCTGCCTTTCCTGGCTTCAGATCTATAGCCTTTTCGAGTTCATCGACCGCTTCGTCGTACCGTCCCACCTCAGCTAAGCAGATCCCCAGGCTCTCATGCAGAAGCTGAATGGTGGGATGATTCGGGGCCGTTTGCAGTGATCGACCGTAGGCATTTATGGCTTCATCATATCTTTCCAATCTTCGGAGCGAATTCCCCATAGAAGCATAATAGCGCGGGTTTGGACTTATGGCGATGGCTTTCTGCCATAATTCTATGGCCCCCTCTTGTAGATCTTTGTCCCGAAGATAAGTGGCCATTATGTCGTATCCCCGCTCAGCTCCTCTCTCCTCCATCGTCAGGAGATGCTCGAATCGCCTCATGCTTCTCGATTCAGAGGCATTGACCAGGATCCATGGCAACGTGGAGACAAGCGCGGTGACAAGCAGGATCGCCGTCACCCGACCTAATTCCACCTCTCTTCCTTTCCCGGACTTGCCCCTCTGGTGCAGGGTTCTGAAAGTATCGACCACAAGATATAAGACCAAAAGAGTGGTCCCCAATCCGGTAAAGGCGAAAAGATCCCAATCCCGGGCATACCCAAGCATGGGATGGATAACCAGGCCGAAGGCTAATGAACAGAAGCACAACCCGGCGAGGAATCTGACCACTTCTCCCTTGAGACTTATGACCTTCGAGAACAAGAACACAAGCGTCACTAACCACAAAACCACATTTATCGGCGACACCAGGAACTGATGGTTGAAAAAATCAAGTAAGTGCTGTAAAGAGTAAAGAGAGTAGCTCTTATCCCCACCAAACGGGTAAATCAAAAGATGAGCGACCGAGCCTCCGGACGAGTCAGCCCGCACAACGTAAAAACCTAACCCCATCAGAGCGGTCACACAGGCAAGAATGACGGCGTTGGCAAACCGAGATTTTCTAACCTTCTGTTTGCTGCTCTGGGGAACCACGGCAAAAGCCAAATAGAACAGCGTGGGTAAAACGAAGATGGCAGAGAGATGAAGACCGGCAGCCAAAACCATAAAAACACACGGCAGCAAAAAACCACCTCTTCCTCTCAGATATCTCACGGCAAAAAGAACGTAGCCGACCATGGCCGTGTACATGAGGGTATAGCTCTCTATGTATCCGAAAAACAGCTGATTTGCCCCCATGCTGGCAACCATCGAAAAGATGAACAGCTTCTCCTTGCCATCCCTTCCCAGATGGTCGCACAGAAGAAGAAGCAGAAAAACAAATAGCCCGCCCGCCAGGCAGCTCAAAACTCCATAGGTGGTGTATGCATCAAGGTCGAAGAACTTTGAGAACAGGAGGTGTAGCAAAGAATCAAGCGGTTCAGCCACGGAGAAGAGCTTCCCCGTTCTGATCTCCCCGGCTCGAATGTAACCATCACCCAGCAATGGCGTCCTGGCTCTAAGTAGCCAAAAGGGTACCAGACCCGCCAGGCTAATCGCAGAGTAGAGCAGATATCTATTCATCTTCCTGAGTCTCTCCGCGATCGAGTCAAAGACTCTGCCCAGCACCCCGGCCACGATCTTGTTTACCCTGGGAATCAGGATCAACAGTCCGATCACGGATAGTCCAATCCGGAACTCCAGCGAAAAATAATGAAGTTGACTGAGGCCCCAGAGTCTCAGATGTGGAAAGAAGGAAGCGACGATGCGAGCCATGGTCAAAAGCGCGCAAGCTGCCAGAATCGTTGTTTGAAGACGGTTCATCAACTATTCTTGCTGCAAACGATTACATCTTAGGGTTTAGATTGCTGCAGCCGATTTCACTGCAGGTCCCTCAGAATCCGCCTAACTCGGGCTGCATCCTCTGCATCAGGCGCGCGCTCCAAATACATCTTCAGATATTTCTCTGCCAGTATGAAATCACCCAGATTGAAATGGTTGTAGCCTAAATCCCTGTAAAGAGGCGAATGATCCGGGTTCACCTTCAGGCCTTGCTCGAGAACCTCCGCGGCCTCCCGGTCACGTCCCAGATTGGCCAGGTGGCCTCCCAGGTTTTGGTAGTATTGCACCCTATCCGGTCGGAGTCTTATTGCCTCACGAAATTCCGCCAAGGCCTCCTCATGCCTTCCCATCTGGGCAAGAACGTCACCCCTGCTGAAATGTGTGCGGTCAAACGTCGGGTCCAACTTAAGCGACTTTTCCAACTCCATCAGGGCAAGATCATACATTTGCTGCCTGTGGTAGACCGCTGCCACGTTGTTGATATAACGGGCACTTCTTTCGGCAACTGCTGCTTTCTTCCATTGCTCCAACTCCTTTCTCCACTCCCCGCGCGTGTTATAATACATGGCCAGAGTCTCGTGTCCGTGGGCGCTCCTGTCCCTGTCTAGCTTCAGAAGATGCTCAAATCTGGCCACTGACGTCTCCTCCGCTGCATTAACGTAGATCCACGGGACGGTAGAAAGCAGCGAGGTAAACAATAGACTCAACGTGACATACCGCAGGTCTCCGGTCTTCGTCTCTCTCCAATATCTCAAGAAGACATGAAGTCCCAGAAGCGTGTAACCCAGGGCAGCGAATGCAAACAGGTCCCAATCCCGGGGATACCCTAATTTCGGATCTATCAGAAGAGCATAAGCTAAGGTGGATAAGCTAAGAACCAGAAGAAACCGCGCCAGCTTATCTTTCCGGGCAATCTTTACCGAAAAGGCCAGCACAGGTGTTAGGCAGATCAAGAGACCCAGGGGCGAAATGAGAAGTTGATGATTTATCAGATCCAAAAGGTGCGAAAGAGAAAAAAGCGAATACGAGCCTTCCCAGCTGCCCAGAGGAGCAATCAGATAATACTCCAGCCCTTTCTGTTCGGGGTTGTACCTCTGCAGAAGGAAAAGAACGACGGCCACCAGGAGGGCTATGCCGGAAGACAGAATGAGCTTGAAAAGCTTTTCACCTCTCCCCTCATCACCACTCTTTCTTTTTCTTCCAGACAGCGCCATATATATCAGAGATGGCAGTAGAGTCACGGCAAAGAGATGCAAACTGAAAGCCAGGAGAAAAGCAAGGATGGGAGGGATTAGTCCGCTTTTGTTCTTGACATACCGCAAAGAAAGGACAACGTAAAGGATTGTTGCCATATATACAACTGAGTAGCTCTCCACGTATCCGAAGAAAAGCTGAATTGCCCCCATGGTGACGATAACGGAGAAGACCAGCAGTCTCTCCTTGCCGTCTCTTCCCATCAGGTCTGCCAGAAGCAGGACCAGAAAGATGAAAACGGCTCCGGAAATTACACTCAGAACCGCGTAGGTCTGAAACGCATCCCAGCTTAGCAGCTTTGCTGCTTTCGCGTGAAGAAGAAAATCCAGGGGGGCAGTGAAAGAGAATCTGGCGCCCATGTCTATCTCCCTGGCTCTGAGAAAACTATCCCCCAGAAGGTAGGTCTTGACCTTGAGCACCCAGAAAAGAACCCCCGCTATCAGGCTGAAGAAGACATATCTGTATTGCTTGTTTGCTCTTCTAAATCCAGACGGTATCGAGCGGGATAAACCGGTGAAGAAGTTCCCCCCGGCTCTGTTGATGGATGGGACCAGGATCAACATAGCGCAGATAGCCAGAATCCATCGCCAGGCGGGAGGCATATAGTAAAGCAGGTTTACTCCCCAAAGTCTTTCGGAAGGAAAATACGAGGCCACCAGATGAGTGAGAATGAGGAGAAGACACCCCCACGAGATTATCTTTTCTGCCCGCGTCCTTGGCTGGACTTGTGCTTTGCTCATACATTAAATCTGAAAAAGATCACGTCCCCATCCTGAACCACATACTCCTTCCCCTCCAACCTCAATTCACCTTTTTCTTTGGCTTTGTGAACTGAGCCTAAGTCCCACAGCTTGTCGAAGCTGATCACCTCCGCCTTGATGAAGCCTCTCTCCATGTCGGAGTGAACCGTTCCGGCTGCTTTTATAGCCTTTATTCCCGCAGGAACCGGCCAGGCCTTGACTTCATTTTCATTGGCCGTGAAGAATGATATCAGGTTGAGAAGCTTGTAAGAGATGTCTATCACCCGCTCAATGGCCAGCTTCTTCAGACCGAGATCCTCCATAAAGGCCCCTCTATCATCTTCCTCCAATTGAGCAAGCTCCATCTCCAACTTTCCGCAGATGGAGCAAACAGAGCAGCCGGAGATTTTTTCATCCTTAGTCATCTGTGAGCATTCCGATTCCAGTTGCTCTCTTTGTTTATTTTGCTCCTCATCAGTGTTCAGTATGATGAGCATGGGCTTCAAAGAGAGAAAGGCATATCCCCGGATTAGCCGTTCCTCACCCGGGGACAACTCAATCTCTCTTAGAGGAATCCCCTGGTCCAGGGTCTCTTTAAATCTCAGAAGGACCTGAAGCTCTCTTTTTTCCTCTTCATCCTTGGAGCTGGCCACGCTCTTTTCCAAGCGCTTCAGCCTTTTCTCCACGATGTCCAGGTCTATCAGGATCAAATCCAGATCCAAGTTTTTAACATCCCTTTTTAAGTCCACCGAGCCGGAGACGCGCATCACGTTTTCATCCTGGAAAACCCTCACCACGTGAGCCAGCGCGTCGACTTCCCTTAGGGAATGATAGAATTCTCCCTCCGAAGCTTTTTCCTTGGTCTCCTTGACCAGCCCGGCAACGTCGATATATTCCACCTCCGCCGGCGTCACCTTCTTGGGATTGTAAAAGGAAGCCAGTTTATGCACCCTCTCATCCGGCACCTTGACGACTCCCCGGTTGGCTTCTTTCACCCCGAGCGAGAATTCACCCACCTTGGCCTGCCCGCATGTCAGGGCATTGAACACTGTGGTCTTGCCTACAAATGGAAGCCCGACTATACCGATTTTCATGAATCAGCTTTCTAAAGAAAAAGGTTCTATATTCTGATTTCCTTCACACTCTGATGAACCCAGTCGGGCTGAGATTCCTCGCCCAGGCCCTTCAGTATTTCCTTATCCTTGTACTTCCCGGAGGTAACGAATACCGTCTTCATGCCCAGTTTCTTCGCTCCTGCCAGATCGGAGAGCGGATCATCACTTATCATGAAACAGTCCTCTGGTTTTACCTCAAATTTTCTTGCGGCTTCACGGTAAATCTCCGGACTGGGTTTGCCGAAGACCTTGGCCTCTTTTTGAGAGCCGTATTCCAAGGCTTTCACCACCGCTCCAACCGAAGGGGAAAGTTCTCCTTTTTCATCTTTATATAGTCGGTTGGCGTGAAGCGCCAGCAAAGATGCATCGTTTTTCACCAGTGCATTTACGGCAACTTTGAGCTTCTCATAGTTTAGTGAAGGATCCAAGCCCACCAGCACTGACTCCACCATGTCGTGTGATGGAGTTTCTATCCCACTCTCATTCAAATACTCTTTCAGTTGCGCACTCCCTATCACGAAACAACTTTTGACGCCTTCCTTTTTCAGCCAGTTTAAGGCAGCGCTCATGCAGGTTACCAGGT
Source organism: Candidatus Zixiibacteriota bacterium (assembly GCA_049643405.1). Lineage (GTDB taxonomy): Bacteria > Zixibacteria > MSB-5A5 > MSB-5A5 > SM1-73 > SM23-73-3. The sequence continues at coordinate 4,023 of JBARPX010000133.1, read as the reverse complement.
TTTCGGGCTGGACGTCGAATCCTTTGCTCTTCAGCAGGGCCAAGAGGTCTTTTGGCCTGTGAGTCGTGTTGTTGGACAGCAGGATGAACCGATGCGGGGAAGGATCAAACGAATTTATCCACTCCACGGCTCCCTCTATGGGAGTGTAGGATTTGTCCTTTACGATAGTTCCCTCAATGTCCACCAGATACAGCTTTCTCATATCAGTTTCATTTTAATCCATTTCCCATCTTTTGTCAAATGATTTGAGCGGGCTAGGAAAAAGGACTTTGGAGTGTCCGGCTTTAGCCGGACTCAAGGTCTGCCTAAAGTCATACGACCCGTATGGGCAAACACTCCAGTCGAAGCACGAGTTCCTGCGCTGGCAGACCGTGAGAATCAACGTACATAGTTATGGATGGGCAAACTCCCTCAACAATCGGGCCACCCCTTCTGCTCCAGATGTTTTACATTTTTCCGCGGCGACGCGATTGGCGAAGTCAAGAGACCAAACGAGACTCCGGCTCTGAAAGTAACGGACTAAGAATCCAGCCGAAAAGGCATCTCCGGCTCCAATGGCATCTTTGAATCCTCGCACCTTGATTCCTTCATCCTTCTTGAGACGACAACCTTCTCCGTGTCTGTAGATCATGATCGCTCCTTCTTCACCCAGGGTCACCAAAAGCGCTCTCGGTCCCAGGCTTAAGACATACTCTCCGAAATCTCGAATATCACTTGGGGACTTCAAGCTCTTTTCTGCGAGCACGCTCAATTCCGCCATATTAGTTTGCACCAAATCCGCCTGTTTTATGTATTCCTTCCAGCTCTTCGGGGACCTGAAAAATCTTCTCCCGTCTCTGCGGATTCCCAGCGTCAGACTGTGAACGTCCATAAATATTAAAGCAGCCGTGCTCCTCCGGATTTTCTTTAACGTGCTGAGAGTAATGTCGAAGCCGGAGATGAAATTGACCAAAATCACGTCGCACTCAAGGAACGGTTCAATCTGGCTGAAACTCAAGACAGGCACTCTGTTTTTGAGAACCTCCTGCCTTTCGCTTTCTTGATCGATCAGGAGAAATGCATGGTTATTTTTTCTCCCCACCTTCTTGACGCCGTCCGGCCTGACGTTCTCATAGCTTTCTAAAATCTCTCTCACCCGATCGTAAACGCCATATCCCACATTACACACCGGATAGACTTCCATCCACTTTCCACCCAATCCGGATAGAGCAGACAGATTGTACAGAATTCCCCCAAAGCTCTCCGTTCTTTTCCCTCTTGGAAAAATCAAGGTGTCTCTGTTTATGGTTCCAATTACCGTGACTCTAAATTTGGGCATACCATTTGAGTTTATCATATTAATACAAACGCAGGAATGATTCTTTCATGTCATTTCGACCCCGCCTTTGGCGGGGAAGAATCTCAGTCTTCATTCCCCCTCTCCACAAGAGGCTGTGTCATAATGATGTTTTGAAGTTGTAGCCGCCATCTTTAGATTGCGTAAGTTGTTGGTTTTCAATATCTCAATTTCGCAGACTAAAGTCTGCGGCTACGAAAACCTAAATTCTGACACACCCTCCAAGGGGAGAGGGAACATTAGAAATTTTCCCCTTGGTATAAACCATACGACTCACATCTTAACAGAGAGATGTTTCGCCTCCCGTACGGGACGGCAGACGCCCCCGTTGGGCATCTGGTCGCTCAACATGACATGCAATGTGGCAATTTATTTTGTTCGTTTGCTATAGTTTTAAGTTGCGCCTGCAACTCATTTTGTTTTGTTCTCCACAGGATCCAAACCTGGATCTGAATCTTTCACAAACAAAAGAGGAAACACTATATCGCTTACACAACAGGGCAACCAAACTGCAATGAACAAGAAGAAGAAAACGATTGAATAGGAAACCCAATTTAAGGCTTGGCCTGTCGCCATAATAATGTGGAATAACGATGCCCAGGTGCTCAATAGAACGTGACCAAAGTGAGGAAACCTGGTTGTTGGTTTGAGATAAGCGATGCTGACACCGATTATCGCTAAGGGATTCACTAACCACCACTTTTCAATAAACCCAAAATGTATCCCCCGGTTGGGCAATCCGAGTAAAATCTCTCCTAAGTATGGGATTATCGAATCGCTTATTGTGGCTATGCCAATTGAACCTGTATATCCAATTATTAGTAGAACCCAGAGCTTACACTTATCTTTACCCCGCCCGCATTTATGAAGTTCATACATCGATGCGGTAACCAGCGCGCTCAATAGAACGTGGATAGGATGGAGGATATAAAAAATATTGTAAGAAGCATCTGGGGGCAAGTTATGAAAAAATATCATAATGATTATTCCGGTAAGCGCCCCAAAAGTTGTAAACGGAGCATGGCTCTTCAGTTCCTTGGAAACCTGCTTAAACATTTCCTGCTCCTGGTATTATGCCAACCGGGAAAGCACAGCTTGAAAAACCTCTTCTGTTGTGATCTTCCTCATACATCGAAAATGCTCCTTTGGGCATTTTCTTTTTCCGTGTATCCCGCAGGGACGACACTCCATCTTTTCTTGAATGATCACATGATTAACACCATAGGGAGCGAAACCAAACTCAGGGATAGTGGATCCGAATATTGCCACCACCGGTATTTTCATGGCGGATGCTATATGAACTGGGGCACTATCATTAGAGAGGATCACCTTACAGAACGATGCTATTGCGGCGGATTGGAGCACGCTGGTTTTTCCTGCTAAGATCGCGGGCTTTCCCGTCATCAACTCTGCTATGCTTTCGCAAAGAGCACGATCCTCCTCCGAGCCCAGGAATATCACCTTTGTTCTCGCCTCCCTCAGCAGAAGATCGACGACCTCGGCAAACCTCTCAGGCAACCACCTTTTTGTTGCCCAGACCGAACCGGGAGCAACGCATACGATCTTGTCCCCCTCTGTGATACCGGAATCGCTCAGCAGTTTTCGGGCATAAGAAAAATCCTCAGAAGATGGAAAGAGCTCAGGTGACGTCTCCTTAGGGCGGGAACTGAAATCCGAGAGCAAAGAGAGATTGCGGTCTACCTCGTGAACATTATTGTTGTAAACTACCTGGCGGGTAAACAGAAAAGAACCTGTACTTTTGTCAAAGCCGATCCGCACCGGTATCCGGGAAAGATAGGCCAGAAGCGCGCTCCGCAGAGACCTGTGCGGTATAACCGCCAGATCGAACTCCCCCTGTTTGACTCTGGTGATGATCTGAAGGAAACTTCCAATCCCCTTATTCTTCCTTTTATCGTAGACTAATATCTCACTTAAGTGCGGATTGTTTTCCAAAACGTTCTTTGTCTCGGGGATGAGCAAAAAGGAGATGAATGAATCGGGGAAGGTCTTTCTCAGGCCCTTGATTAGAGGTATACAGAGTATGACGTCGCCGATAAAGGCAGTCTGGATGATCAGAATTCGCTTATGTCTCATTCATCTTACGTCAGGTTGAAAGAAGGAACTTGCCAGCAGGTCGGAATGCACATTTCATCTTTGGTTGGATCGAGACCTCTCTACCTACTCAGTTTCCTATCCGTTCCATCCGTTGACAGTTTCTCAATAATCCCGGGTCGTGCTCTTCCACCGCCGGTGAGGCCAGAACCAGTGATCCGGATATTTGCGGACATATTCCTCCAGCAAGCGGGTGTACGCCTGGGTCAGCCTCCGGATGTCTTCCTGCTTATCACGGGTCTTCTCGCCAAATATCGCCTTTTCTATGATTACCTTCTGCTTTCTCGCACTTTCTCGTATGATGAATGCCATCACTATGGGAGCATCCATCTTCAGGGCGAAGGCTGCCGGACCTTTGGGCGTTGAGGCGGGCCGTCCGAAGAACTCCACCACCGCCCCATCACTGCCAGCGTCCTGGTCGGAGAGCATGGCCACGAAACGATTGTTCTTTAAAGCCCTGATAACCCCCTTGGCCGCGGCTCCCATTTTTATTATTCCGATTCCCATGGATCTTCTGTAATCGTTCATCAGATTATCCACCAGGACGTTGTGTTGTTCTCCCACCAGGAAGTCAA
>JBARPX010000132.1:0-3228 GCA_049643405.1 Candidatus Zixiibacteriota bacterium | reverse complement strand
GTATGGCGGCAACGGATATTCCTCCGCCCAGATGTGCCACGATGAGGTTGATCTGATCAAGTTTTTTTGAGAGAGCACGGGCAGCCAACCGGGCAGTGGCTTTGACGTTTAGGGCGTGAAAAAGGCTTCTTCGGGGGAACTCCGGCAGTCCGGAATACCGGGCCATGGGCTGGAATTCATCCACCGAGGGGGGATCCACGATGAAGGAGGGGATATGATAATCCCAGCCGATGCCGAAAGCTAACACCGCGCCGAGATTGGAGGGATGCTCTCCGCCGTACGCATTGCGGCCATCCTCGATCATCAGCTCGTTCACCCGATAGGTCCCGCTCACCACCGGACGGAACAGCCCTCCCCTTCCCACCACCGCAGAGAGCTTTTCGGGCTTGAGTTTGGCATCCTCCAGGGCTTCCTTGATCAGCTTTTTTCGGAACTCGTACTGATCCCACACCCGGGCAAAAGGCTCCAACTCCAGCTTGCTGTGGTTTATGCTCCGGGAGAAGACCTGCTTTTCATCCTCGAACACCGCGATCTTGGTGGAGGTTGAACCGGGATTGATCACCAAAATTCGGAAGTTTTTGCTCTTGGCCAAACGAACCCTCTTCTTTAACCTCACCCCTCTGTCCCCTTCAGGGTGAACCCCTCTCCATTTTATGGAGAGGGGGAATACAGGGGGAGAGGTAATCTTAGGATTTTCTGCTAGCTCGAACGAAACTCTCCGTGAATATGCTCTTCACCACACCCACCCTTTGGATTCTCTCCTCCGCTATCTTAGTTGGTTCGGGAATTGGATTTCCCGAACCATTCCAGTGGGGTACTCCTCCACGCTTGACTGGACCTTAGCGACAATCCCCGTATGAACAAAAAAACCGCCCATATGGGCACTCCAAAATTCTTAACACAGTATGCTCTTCACCGCCCCCACCCTTCGGATCCTCTCCTCCGCCATCTTGCACGCCGCCTCATAGGGAGAGACGTTTTCCCTCTTGGAGACAGCGATGACCTTTGCCATGATGTTATAGATGGTTTTGACCGAATCGAGCGCCTCTTCCTTGGAGAGGACCTTGAGTGCATCCTCGGTTAAGAACAGTTCACCGGCATTGACGACGAAATCGGGAGCGTACACGATTCCCATCTCGTAGAGTTTCTGGCACAGCCCTACGCTCTCCACGATGTCATAGGCCGCTCCTGCAACTATCTTGCACTTGAGTTGAGAAACATTCCTTTTGGTGACCACCGGGCCCAGGGCACATGGAGAGAGCACGTCGCATTGGACGGAGAGAATCTCGTCGGGTTTCACGACGGTAGTGTCCGGGTATTTATCCTGCACGTCCTTTATGGAGTCATAATTTAAGTCGGTAACCACCAGCTTCACTTTTTCCTTCTTCAAACAGTCCGCCAGCCTCTTTCCCACGTTTCCTACGCCCTGAATAGCAATGGTCAGTCCATCCAGCGAGGAAACCCCATATATCTCCTTCACGCACGCCTTCATCCCCCAGTAGACCCCGTGGGCGGTCAAGTCGGCGCTTTCGGCCTTGATGCCGGTGGGGGACTCATAAGGGAGCACGTACTTAGTCTCCCTCTTTATGTATTTCATGTCCTGGGTGTCCGTCCCCAAATCCGGGTAAGTGATGAATTTCCCTTTCAACCCTTCTACGAACCTTCCGAAAGCCCGAAAGAAAGCCTCATCGGTCTCCGCCTCCGGATCGTCGTACAAAACCGCCTTTCCTCCGCCGGTATCAGAATCTGCCACTGACGACTGATAGGTCATTATTCGGGAGAGTTTCAAAGCATCCACCAGCGCCTCTTCCTCCGATTCGTACTTCCACAGCCTGCATCCCCCCACCGCGTTGCCCAGTGTGGTGTTGTGGATGGCTATTATCGCCTTCAGCCGGGTGGGCTTGTTATAGCAGAACAAAACCTCTTCATGTCCGTGTTCTTCCATCAATTCGAAGATACTCACGATCACCCAAGAAAGTTAAAAATGAAAAATGAAAAGTTCAAAACTGCAATTCAAAATTCAAAAATGTATTAGGTTTTACAATTTTGAGCTTTGAGTTGCAATTTTTCACTTCGTCCTGAGGCTCAGTGGCGAAGGACATTTTGCTTTTTGAATTTTGAATTAAAAGCTATCTCTCCTTCAACTCAATCAAGACCCCGTGCGTGCTTTTGGGCTTGATGAATATTATCTTCTTCCCCTCAGCGCCCATTCGTGGTCTGTCAACCAATTCCGCACCCTTCTCCGTTAGCTCTGCGGCTGCCTTCTCAACATCATCCACCTGGAAACAGATGTGATGGATTCCCTCTCCCCGCTTCTCGATATGGCTGGCGACGACGCTGTCGTCATCCGTGGGCATCAGGAATTCCAGCTTGACCCCGGAAACGTCGATGAAAGCTATCTTCAGTTTCCTTTCCGGAACGTCCATCTCTTCTGAGACGTGGCATCCCAGGACGTCCTCATAGAACTTCGCTGCCTCACCAATATCCTTCACCGCAATCCCGATATGCTCAACTTTATCCAATTTCATAGCGTTTTCTGGTTTGCTCGGTTTTAAGCGGCTGACGGCGGACTGCCGACGTGTCCTGAGCGAAGTCGAAGGGCTGCGGACGTCTTCACACCAGCACACTCTCCCGATACTCTCCCCAAACCGATCTCAGCACGTCACATATCTCACCCAGCGAAGCATAAGATTCCACACACTGGATGATAGGTGGCATCAGGTTTTCCTCGGTGGGAGCTTGTTTCTTCAATTCCTCCAAACACGCTTTGACCTTGGCGTTGTCCCGTTTTTGCCTGAGGGCTTTCAATTTCCTTACCTGGTCTTTTCCTACCTTGGAGCTGATCTTGAAGATGTCTTTGATCTTCTCCTTTTCGGTGACGAACTTGTTCACCCCCACGATGGTTCTATCCTGGCTCTCTATGGCCTTTTGATACTCATACGCACTTTTTTGAATCTCCCGTTGGTAGTATCCCGACTCGACCGCCCAGAGCGCGCCGCCCTTCTCCTCGATATAGTCGATGTACTTCCCCGCCCTCTTTTCCACTTCATTGGTCAGATGCTCAACGAAGTATGACCCGCCCAAGGGATCGACCGTATCGGGCACCCCGCTTTCGTAGCCGATGACCTGCTGCGTTCTCAAGGCGATCTCAGCGGATTTCTGGGAGGGAAGGCTTAAGGCTTCATCTCTTGAATTGGTGTGCAGGGACTGTGTTCCGCCCAAAACCGC
>JBARPX010000131.1:0-4183 GCA_049643405.1 Candidatus Zixiibacteriota bacterium | reverse complement strand
CTTCGAAACTCAGCACAAGTGGTTCGGAAGCTCACCATAAAAGTAGTTGGTCGTCCCAGATGATGGCGGAGCACCCGTTGGGTGTTTTGGCCTTTGTGAATCCCATGGAGGAAGGGAGCCTGCGGCTCTTGACCTACCGGCTGGACTTGGGGGACATTGGGGACGTGGGGATGGCTATTTTTCATTTATTTCATCGTCAGAAAATGTATTTTGAGATAGGATTCATTCTGAAGGATTCATCCTAAAGTAGTTGGTTATCCGAGTGGATGGCATAGCACCCGTTGGGTGTTTTCGCCCTTTGATGAGCTTGTCAATCAAGGTTTTTAGGAACTTCAACTGCGTGTAGCTCTGTCCTTCATCCTCGGCATCAAATACATGGTTCATATGATTCTTCTTCTCCCTTAAGGCGGGGTTCTGTGCATGCAAAAGACAATCGTCTCCTCAATAAAGGGGGGAGCTATCCTTTTCACCATTAAAGTTGTGGTGAAATCGCTGTTACGACCTCTCCCCCTGTGTCCCCCTCTCCGTTTCACGGAGAGGGGGATATTATAGCTGATTGTCGGGCAGTCTGACGACAGCCCGACCTACAAGTCTTCTTCCCTTCGACCCTTCGATGAACTCACTTCGTGCCGAGCGCACTCAGTGCGAGGCAGGGTGCTGAGCCCTTCACCTTGGTTCAGGATAAACGAAGTCGAAGCACGAAGCTCAGGGTCTGCGACCTTTTCGTCGTCCGAATTTGGATCCTGTGGATCGGTATCAATCAGATGGTTCATATCGAATCTCGTTTCCGCATATCCGGGAGAGCATTCGATTGTCTGCATTGCCCGCCAGCGGACTTGAAGACGAGCGCGAGACAAGATATGCTCTCTATATACACTGGAGCTATCTTCTTCACCATCAAAGTTAAGGTATATTTGCTCTTTGTGGTAAGAGAGGATACGGGGGAGGTATTAGAACGGTTCGAAGCTCACCATAAATGGTGAATTGGCTCCCTGTGACAAGAGAGCCGGGGCCCATTAGTATTGCTCGGAGCCAGCCGACCTCGGTCAGTGCCGTAAGCTAACTGTTACACATGTCCCCGGTCTATAATGTTACCCATGTGACCGGTTCATACCCTCCCGTCCGCGGTCCACCGTCGGCAGTCCGCCGCTGGTATTCGCCCAATCCGAATTCCCTTGCCAAGCAGTTCGATTTGCATTATCTTCCCGGTCAGCAAATTCAACGGGAGGAAGTGTATCCATGTCTCATCTCGATGTCGGCGACAAGAAATTAGAACTAAACGAAGAAGGATTTCTAACGGATCCCGATCAGTGGGACAAGCAGGTTGCGGAGGCTTTGGCCAAAGCTGCAGAAGGTATCGATAACTTGACCCCGGACCACTGGGCGGTCATCGAATTCATTCGGAATCACTACCTGGAAACCAAGCTGGCGCCCATGGTTCGCTCCATGTGCAAAACCACCGGCCTGCCCCTGCGCCGCATTTACGAACTATTCCCCTCAGGTCCTGCCAAGGGGGCGTGCAAGATTGCCGGTCTGCCCAAGCCGGACGGCTGCGTATAGGTTCCCCAAAATGTCTCTACTTGCGGTACTGAAATTAGGTGTGGCAGCCTCGGCGCTGTTCTGCCTCGTCGTTCTCATAGTGATGGTCGCGCGAACTTTCGCCTTCGGCCGGAGACCAACCTACGCTCACCCACGAGGCAGCAGCTTCGCGGGTATTATGTACGCTTTCGGACCGGGCATGCTGCCCTGGGAGAAAGAAAGCGCTGCCAAACATATCTGGACTTATATAGGCGGCATCCTGTATCATCTGGGCATACTGATCGCAATACTGTTTCTGGCAACGGTGCTATTGAGTGTTTCGCTTCCCCAAACGTTGATGCAGCCAGTACGAATACTATTGGTCATCGGCGTGGTTTGTGGAGTGGCGCTCCTTATCAAGAGAATGCTCAAACCACATATGCGATCCTTGAGCAGCGGTGATGACTATCTGGCCAATTCTCTTGTCGACCTTCTCCTGCTGTTGGCTCTGGTGACGACTTTCGTGGAAAGCGCATTTATCCCGTTTGCGGTTATGTCTATCATTATCTTTATCTACATCCCATTCGGGAAGCTTCGTCACTGCGCTTTCTTCTTTTATTCCCGGATTCTCTTCGGCGAGTTCTTCGGCCGGAGAGGTGTGCTTCCTCATCCCTCAAAGAAAACTTAGCATATGGCATCTGAAGAAGATTCAAAAGACCCCTATGTGAAACGCATCCAGGAACTGGAACCTGCGCATCTAAGGTCGGCTCTTAAGTCCTTCAGGCAATTGCTTGATAGCAAGGCGGTTGCCAACCTGCAGTCATGCGTGAATTGCGGGCTCTGCGCCGACTCCTGCCACTACTTTCTGGTCACCGGAGAGACTGAGGCCATCCCGGCCTACAAGCTCAAGCTGGTGAGATCGGTATTCAGAAAGCTCCTGACCGTGCTGGGCGGATTGGCAAGAGGGAGCGAAGGTGATAGTGCGCTGGATGCCCAGATGGTTGATCTCTGGGTCGATTCGCTCTTCGGACGCTGCACCCTGTGCGGACGCTGCGCGCTCAACTGTACCATGGGGATCAACATAACACGTTTAATCCGCATGGCCAGAACCACCCTGGCCTCCATCGACCTTGTTCCCCCCGAGCTTCAATCAACCGTGGCTACAGCCGTAGAGAAGGGGAATAGCATGGGTATCCCCCGGGAGGAGTGGCTCGATACACTCCAGTGGTTAAGCGAGGAGCTGCAGACGGAGGTGGGCGACCCGCAGGCGCATCTGCCGGTCGATAAACCGGGAAGAAAACTTCTTTATACCGTCAACCCGCGCGAACCAAAATTCTTCCCCTTATCCCTTCTGGCTACTGCCAAGATATTCTACGCCGCAAAGGAGAGCTGGACCGTATCGGCCGACTCCTATGACGTCACCAACTATGGTCTTTACAGTGGCGATGACGGCGCGGCGGCCCTGATTTCATCGCGTTTGCGCGAATCAATGGCTAAGTTCGACGCTAAGATATTGGTCCTGGGCGAATGTGGTCACGGCTATAATTCCAATCGCTGGGAAGCGCCCGAGTGGATGGCCGCCGAGGATAGATTCGAGGTCAAGAGCGTGATTCAAATCATCGCTGATTATATCCGGCAGGGACGCATCAAGCTGGACCCTTCGCGCAATCAAAAAGTGGTAACCCTGCATGACCCCTGCAACCTGGTGCGTTTGGGCGGCATCATCGAGGAGCAACGCTTTATTCTAAAGAATGCCTTCACCAACTTCGTTGAGATGCACCCCAACCGTGAAAAGAATTACTGTTGTGGCGGCGGTGGGGGTCAGTTAGCTATGACGCGCTACGCCAAGAGGCGATTGGAGACAGGCAAGATCAAGGCAGATCAGATCCGCAAAACCGGGGCTAAGATCGTGGTCACTCCTTGTCACAACTGTATCGACCAGTTGAGCGAGCTTAACCGCGAATATGACCTGAAAGTGGAGATCAAGACCGTATCCGAGGTGGTGGCCGACGCTCTGGTGATTGAGAAGAAGGAGAGATGACACGAGAAAGGTCGGCCCGGAAGGTCAAGATCACCAGTCAACAGGCCTTCTGCTTTTGACGAATGCGGGCTATTTCCCCCAAAGCTCTAATCGCAGATTCGACATCCTCGGCGGTGTTAAAGGGGCCCAAGCCGAATCTTACCGATCCGTGAATCTTGTCGGTGCCGAGCTGCTTATGCACCAGGGGAGCGCAGTGCAGACCGGTACGGCTGGTTATGCTGTAGTCGACGTCCAGCATGGTGCCGGTGTCCATTGCTTCCAACCCTTCTACATTGAACGAGAGAATGCCAATGTGATTGTCAAGATTATCCTGGCAGTGCAGGACCACGCCTTCTATTTCCCGCAGTCCGTCCCTCAACATACGGAGCAGCTTTGTTTCGCGTCCGTGAATCGTAGACATCCCCTCCTTGAGCACCCACTTGACGCCGGCATTGAGGCCCGCTATTCCCGGCAGGTTTGGTGTGCCATACTCGAGTCGGTAGGGGTATTCATCTAAATGAGTGCGCACAGCCGAGCGCACGCCTGTACCGCCGGCGCGGGTATGCCGGATATCAACACCCTCGCGAACATAAAGCCCGCCGATGCCCATGGGTCCCATAAGAGACTTGTGGCCGGTGAAGGCCA
>JBARPX010000130.1:0-10645 GCA_049643405.1 Candidatus Zixiibacteriota bacterium | reverse complement strand
TTTTGAAATCAAGCTCGCGCGAATATGCGGACGCACCGGCGATTATCATTTTGGGGTTGGCCTGGATGGCGATTCTTCGGAGTTCGTCGTAGTCGATCACCTCTGTCTCTTTACTGACCCCGTATGTCACCACGTTGAAGAATTTCCCCGAGAAGTTGACCGGATGCCCGTGGGTGAGGTGTCCCCCGTGAGAGAGATTCATGCCCAGGATGGTGTCTCCCGGCTTGAGAACCGAGAAATAGACTCCCATGTTCGCCTGAGAGCCGGAGTGCGGCTGAACGTTGGCGTGGTCACAGCCGAAAAGCTCCTTGGCGCGATCTCTGGCTAAATTCTCGGCGATATCCATAAACTCGCAGCCGCCGTAATATCTTTTCCCCGGATAACCCTCGGAATACTTGTTGGTCATCACCGAGCCCACGGCTTCCATTACCGCCTCCGAGACGAAATTCTCCGAGGCGATAAGCTCCAGGCCGTCGGCCTGCCTTTTGGTTTCGCCATATATGACCTCGTAAATTTCCGGATCGATCTCTTTTAGTTTGCTCATTTTTCTTGCTCCTTTTGTCTCTCTTTCGCAACGGCTTTTAAAAAGGGTCTCCGATCAGTTTCCGTTAAGCTCGGGCCTTTGCGCGCGGATTTTTCACTCGCCTAATGTTATTTTCGACAAGTTCGACCTTTTCACCATCGCTCAGCTTTTTAAATATCAGAAGCGACGCCTTATAGTGGGTCAGAGCATACTCCGACTCTCCCTTACTTTCATACAGAAGCGCCAGCGTGTTGAGATCGATGGCCTCACCCTTGGCGTATCCCAACTTCCGATCCAAGGCTATTGCTTCACCAAAGCCTTTTATGCCCTCGTCCCATTTTCGCTCGACAGCGCAAAGCAGGCCCAAATTAACCAGGCTGGCAAGTTTGCCCTTTTCGTTTGCCGACTGTTCGGCGAGACGATCTGCCTTTTCATAATGCTCCCGCGCCCGTGCATACTTGTTTGCCACGAAGTAGCAATTTCCTATGGCTACCAGGAGACCTGCCTCCTGTTCAGACGTCAGTTTTCCGTTCAAGCATTTCTTGAACGCATTCACCGCCTGGAGGAAACTTCTATTCTGCTTCAAGGACAACCCTTTCTCAAACGGTCCTCTTATTCTCGCATCGGCGGCCTTATCAAGGCCACCATGATACTCTGCCAGCATTTGAGACGGTACAATCTGCCCTCGGGCACCTTCGTCCAACCTGGATGATTTCCTCCGGCTGGATTTTCCTCTCAGCACCCGGCTGATAATGGCAGCCAGCATAACCAAAACAGCCGCTACGCTCAGAAGGACTAAAGCCAACAGGATTACTACAGCCAATGCTTTCATCTTGACATTCGATTAAAACCAGCACCTAACTTAGGTCGGGTGCTGGTTAGCGATTCATCGTGCCGCGAGCTGAAATGTCTCACGCGGCTCATAATCCTGTGTCGTACATTTCGTGCGCGTTGAAAAATTGCTGTTTACGCTTCGTGGTTCTTGATCTTTTCCAATCGCCGTACGTGCCTTCCCCCTTCAAAATCAGTGGCCAGCCATGCGTCTAAGATCTTCCTGGCCAGTTCCTCAGGAACGAATTTGGCGGCCAAGGCCAGTACGTTGGCATTGTTGTGTGCCCTGGCCAGCATCGCCATTTCCTCGTTCAAACACAGAGTCGATCTTACGCCCTTGACCTTGTTGGCGGCTATGTTCATGCCGTTGCCCGTCCAGCAGACTGTAACGCCGAAATCGGACTCTCCCTTTGCCACCGATTCTGCCACCTTAAAGCCAAAATCGGGGTAGTCCACCGAGTCGCTCGAGTTGGTGCCGAAGTCAGTGACCTCGTGCCCTAATTCGACAAGATGCTTCTTTATCTTGTCTTTCAGTTCAAAGCCTTTATGGTCAGCGCCCAGAGAAACTCTCATAACAGTGTCCTCTTCTGATTCTGCTTAACGGCTATCCGGTAGTTGAGTATTTGCTAACTGATCATCGCTCCCAGAGCCATGGAGTAGAGCTTGGTCTGGGCGGAATCCGAGCGAGAAAGGAGAACGATAGGCGCGCCCCCACCCACCACTAAACCACCCACCTTGGCGCCCGCCAGATAGATCAGAGACTTGACGAAGATATTTCCTGAGGCTATATCCGGAACTAAGAATATGTCCGTATCTCCGGCCACGGGCGAGACTATCCCCTTGGTCCGCGCTGCTTCCAGGTTGATGGCTGCATCAAACGCGATCGGCCCGTCGATTACCACGTCTTTTATGTCGCCTCGCTCCGCCATCTTCACCAGACCGGCAGCGTCCACGGTCTCCTGCATGTCGGGATTGACCAGCTCCACGGCTGCCAGGCAGGCGACCTTTGGTCTCTCGACTCTGAGCCTTTTCGCCACTTCCACCGCGTTCTCTATGATTTCGACTTTCTGCTTGATATCGGGCCTGATGTTCATCCCGCCGTCTGTGACCAGCATAAATTTGGGATAAGAGCTCACCTCCACCACGGCCACATGGCTTAAGAAGGCGCCGGTGCGAAGCCCGCTCTCTTTATCCAGAACCGCCTTAAGCAGGGTTGAGGTGTCTACCTTGCCCTTCATCAGGATCTCTGCTTTTCCCTGCTTGACCGTTTCTACCGCAGCCTTTGCAGCCAGTTTCGGGTCGGGCGCATTGATGATCTCCACCTGGCCCAAATCCAAATTCTTCTCGCTGCACATTTCTTTGATCTTGGCCTGATCCCCGATCAGCACGGCAGAAACGATCTTCTCTTCGGTCGCCAGCTTGACCGCCTCGATTATCTCCCCCCCTTCTGCCGAAGCGATGGCGAGTCTCTTCCTCTCCCTGCCCTTTACCATGGAGAGCAACTGATCAAATGTCGTGATTCTCTCCTCCGACATACTTACCTCTCAGCTAAAGCAATCGGGGCGGAAATGCCTCGGTCTCTGGTTCGCACCCAACGATCTGATCATCCCTTCATGAGGGATCCGTACTGCATCAAGGTTTTCGGGCGGGAATTCTAATTCCCGCCCGAGTAGAAAAGTGGCTTAGTAATCTGTTCCAAAGTCCTTCTTGAAAGCCTCAGCCAACTTAGCTCCCCAGTTGTCCAGTGCCTCAAGCTTCCCAAAGAAGAATCTTAAGACCGGCGGCTCTTCCACGAATTTCAACCCCTTAACCAGATCCCTGTGTTTATAGAGCCAACTCAGCCGGTCGACCGCGTATTCAATCTGCGACATGGTGTAAACCCTTCTGGGAACCGCCAGACGGGCGAGCTCCAGGTCAGAGAACACGTCATTTCCATCCTTATCCCGGTCCATGGAGATGGTGCCTCTTTCCATGCTCCTGACGCCCGAGGTGATGTAAATTGCCGCTGCCAGAGCTCCGGCTGGATATTCGGATTGAGGCAGGTGGGGCAAAAACATCGAGGCATCTATGTGGCAGGCTAAGCCACCCGGCGGAGTAACCACCGGGATTCCTTTTTCGATCAACCTCTCCGCAAAGTATTTTACAAACTCCGCCGCGCTGCCAGCCACGTCCAGCTCGGTCATCTCCCTCATCCCCACAGCCATGGCCTCGATCTCATGGGTGGACATTCCTCCATAGGTCAAAAATCCCTCGTAGACCGGAAGCCAGGGCTTTATAAGCTCAAAATATTCCTTGTTGTTGGTGGCGATGAATCCGCCTCTCACGCAAGTGCTTTTTCTCCCCGAAAGATAGAAGATATCCACAACGCTCATCATCTCGTGGATTATCTCCTGAATCGAGCTGTTCTGATACTCTTTTTCTCTCTGCTTGACAAAATAAGCATTCTCCGAAATCAAGCTCCCGTCAAAGACCAAAGGGAGCTTATGCTCTGAGGCGATCTTTTTGACCTCCTTCAGATTCTTCAGGGAAAAGGGCTGTCCCCCCAGAAGGTTGGCGGTTGCCTCCATCCTGATAAAAGGTATCTTGTCAACCCCATGCTTCTTTATGGTATCCGTAAACTTCTGTGGATCCAAATTCCCCTTGAAGAGTTCGGTGCTCTGGGTATTCAAAGCCTCGTCTCTATAAATCTCCAGGACGGTCCCGCCAGCCAACTCAAAATGGGCTTTGGTGGTGGTGAAATGATAGTTCATCGGGATAATGTCTCCCGGCTTGATAAAGACCTTGGCTAAGAGATGCTCCGCCGCCCTTCCCTGGTGTACGGGCAACAGGTATTCAAAGCCCAAAACGTCTTTTACGGCAGAAGCCAGCTTGTAGAAGCTTTCCGATCCGGCATAGGCATCATCCGAGACCATCATGGCAGCCAATTGGTTGTCGCTCATCGCATTGGTCCCGCTGTCAGTCAGCATGTCAAGGAAGATATCTCTGGTCCGGAGGGAGAAGGTGTTGTACCCGCCTTCTTCCAGAGCTTTTAGCCTCCGGTCAACCGGCACCAGGTTGGCCTTCTGGACGATCCTCACCTTGTGCATCTCTACGGGGATCTCTTTCCCGTTTGAAAGTCTCACGTTCACTTGAACCTCCTTGTGGGTTAAGTTTGAGAAGTTGATTTTACAAAGCTATTAGTTTTCTCATTCGAATGCAATTCTGCAAAACGGGATTATCATGCAAGCAGTGCACCCTGTGTATCAGGTCATCTTGCTCTCATTTCACGTATGTAAGCCAATTGTGTTTATCCTCCTCTTCTCCGCCGACGATGGCAAAGAATTTCTCCTGCAGTTTTTTGGTGATGGGGCCACGCTTGCCGTCTCCCACCTTTACCTTGTCAATCGAGTTTATGGGAGTAATCTCCGCCGCACTTCCGGTGAAGAAGACCTCATCTGCGATATACAGCGCCTCCCGGGGAATGGTTTGCTCAATCACCTTTATTCCCATGTCGAGCGCCAAAAGAATCACTGTGTTTCTGGTTATACCCGGTAAAATGGAAGAGCTGAAGGGCGGAGTGATCAGGGTACTATCTTTTACTATGAACACATTTTCGCCACTTCCTTCACTTACAAATCCAAACACATCCAAGGCGATTCCTTCCACATATCCGTGCTCCTTTGCCTCCAGTTTTATCAATTGGGCGTTCATGTAGTTGGCGCCGCTTTTAGCCATAACCGGCATGGTATTAGGAGCCATCCGGTTCCAGGAGGAGATGCACACCGGAACCCCATTTTCCAGGGCCTCCGGGCCTAGGTAGGCACCCCATCGCCAGACCGCAATGCAAACATCCACCGGGCAGCCAGTGGGGTCCACCCCAAGTTGTTCATATCCGCGGTACACCACCGGCCTGATATAGCACCCATCCAGGCCGTTTGTCTTTATCAGGTCGATGATGGCCTGGTTGATCTCCTCCTTGGTGTACGGGATTTCCATGCGGTAGATCTTGCACGAATTAAAGAGGCGATCGGTGTGTGCCTTTAATCTAAAGATGGCGGGGCCCTTCCTGGTCTTGTAACAACGCGCTCCCTCGAAAAGGCTGGAGCCGTAGTGAACCACGTGAGAGAGGACGTGGATCTTGGCGTCATCCCAGTTAATCAGTTTTCCATTCATCCAGATCTTTTCGACTTTATCTATGGGCATAAAACCTCCTGAATTTGACCTTGTTGCCGGCAGAAACTTCTATTCTCGAAAAATCCAACCCACTCCAGAACCTAACTTAAGTTAGGTTCTGGGTCTTTTGATTAGTGACAGTTGACCACGCCCAGTGCAATGGAGACAAACTTGGTCTGGTGGGAATCAGCCCGGGAGGTCAAAACCACCGGAGCTTTCGTCCCCACCACGATGGCAGCGCACTTGGTCTTGGCGAATTCGGTTAAGGTTTTGTAGATAGCGTTTCCGGCCTCGACGTTAGGACACAGAAGCACGTCCACCTTTCCCGCCATCTCACTCTTGACGCCCTTCACCCTGGCGGATTCCTCCGAAACGGCGTTGTCCAGGCCAAGGGGACCGTCCACGACTGCTCCCTTTATTTGACCTCGCTTCGCCATCATGGAGAGCGAGGCGCAATCGAGGGTGGCAGGCATCTTATCGGGATAGACCTTCTCCACTGCAGCCAGGCAGGCCACGTTGGGCAACTCTATCCCCAGGAAATGGGCTACGCCGACCGCATTCTGAATTATCTGTGCCTTTTGCATGAGCGTGGGTGCGATGTTTATGGCAGCGTCGGTGACCATCAGCAGTTTCGGGTACGAGGGGATCTCAAAGACGGCCACGTGGCTTAGAAGCCTACCTGTCCTCAGACCTTTCTCCTTGTCCAGAATCGCTCTCGTGAATTGCGCCGTTCCCACCGATCCCTTCATCAAAAAGTGCGCCTCTCCCCTATTGACCAACTCGCAGCATCTCAGCGTAGCGGAGAATCCGTTCTCCTCCTGGTGGATTTCGAATTCGCCGATGTCAATCCCATTCTTCGAAGCCAGCTCTTCTATCCTATCCTGCCTCCCCACCAGGATTGCCTCCACCATCCCCTGCTTGCGGGCTTGCTCCAGGGCCAGAAGGACCTCCTCATCTTCAGCCTGGGCCACCGCGACTTTTTTTGGACCGATCTTCTTGGCGAGAGCCAGTATGTTGTCTAAAGTCTTCAAGGGCCAGTAACTTTCTCAAGATATGACGTTCAGAGTTCGGAAATAGTAGTTGACATCCAAGTCCGAATCCACATAATATAAATGGGTCAAGCCGAGTTGGCAAGAGAATAAAAGCAAATGAAATGCATACTTGGTGACGCTCAGCCTTGACCAATCCCGGAGGTCTCGATGCGGGCATGTCCATTCTGCAGCGCCACATTGGACGACCAGAGCACTTTCTGCGCGGCGTGCGGCCATTCTTTGGTATCGGCCCTCCCCTCTCCCCTGCTCGCTCGCAGACGGTTCTACTTAGCCCTCTCAATCCTAAGCATACTTCTGGGAATCAGCTCCTGCGCTTTCACCTTTGTCCCCCGGCTCTATGTGGGAAGCCTGTTTTTGATCATAGCATCTGTGGGGCTGGGAGGCGTTATCCTTGAGCGGACCAGGGGAAAGTCCGGAACCCGGTTAGTGAAGATACTGGCTGCAGTTGGCATGTTTTTCGGCGTGCTGGGCTATGTTTCCTTTTTGTTCCTCCGCTCCAACGTTCCCGGCAGCGGTGGCCACATGTGAGGCAGTCGAACTGCAATCAGCATCCCCCTGCTCGAGAGTGGCCGGAATACGGTAGCTGGCTACCCCAGGGCTCAGGCAGAAACTAAAGGCTGTTACGACGCGGTTCTTTCTTAACCAAGAAAGCATATCCTCATATTTTCGGACGTCATCACGAGAGGAGGAAGAGTGAAACTCAAGTTTTTGGGTGCAGCTAAATCGGTGACCGGATCGATGCATGTGCTGGAGCTGAACGGAACGCGGATTCTCATGGACTGTGGTCTCTTTCAGGGGCGAAGAGAGGAATCCAACCGCCGGAACCGCAATCTTCCCTTCGATCCCCAAGGCATCGAGAGGGTGGTGCTTTCCCACGCTCACATCGATCATTCCGGCAACCTCCCCCATCTGGTGAAAAAGGGGTACAAAAACAGCATCTATTCCACCTTTGCCACCCGCGACCTCTGCGTGGCCATGCTCAAGGACAGCGCCTATATTCAGGAGAAAGATGCCGAGTACCTAAACAGAAGAAAAGAACGGAGGGGACTCCCTCTCATCGAGCCTCTCTACGAAACCGACGACGTGGAGCAGACGCTCTCGCTGTTCCGGGGGATAGGCTACCACAAGACATTCTACGTCTCTGCGGATGTAAAACTCACCTTTTACGATGCCGGCCATATCCTTGGCTCCGCCCTATCGATTTTCGATATAAGGAAAAACGGGAAAAACGTAAGGCTGGCTTACATCGTCGACCTGGGAAGAAAGAATCTGCCCATATTGAGAGATCCGGGGATGGTAAGGGACATCCACCTCATGATAATAGAGAGCACATATGGCAACCGGCTGCACGAGGATTTGTCCGGAACCGAGGAGAAATTGGCCCGGGTGGTGAACGAAACCGTTCAGGCCGGAGGCAAAATCATCATTCCCGCTTTCTCACTGGGGCGCACGCAGGAGGTGGTCTACACGCTTCACAAGTTGCAAAACCAGGGCAGAATTCCCGAGGTTAAGATTTTCGTGGATAGCCCCCTTGCGGTGAACGTGACCGACATATTCAGGCTTCATCCGGAATGCTTCGACAGGGAGACCAACCGGATGATAGCCCTAGATGAGAATCCTCTTGGCTCGGAGAGCATCAGGTATGTAAGGGATGTGGAGGAGTCAAAGAAATTGAACAGGCGGGAGGAACCCAGCATCATAATTTCCGCCTCCGGTATGTGCGAAGCCGGCAGAATTCTGCACCACCTGAAAAACAACATCGAAAACCCGAAGAACACCATTCTGGTGGTGGGATTCATGGCACAGAACACTCTCGGACGGAAGATCGTCCAACGACAAGAGAAAGTCAAAATCTTTGGTGAATCATATAGGCTGAATGCGAAAGTTGAAGTCTTCGACGAATTCTCTGCTCATGCAGACAGAAACGAGCTCCTGCAGTACGTGAATAATACGAAAGAGTCGCTTGAGGGCGTCTTTGTGGTGCACGGGGAAGAGGAACAGTCGGAAGCCTTAGCTGAGGGTATCAGAGACCTGGGGATTCGAAATGTGCTGGTGCCCGATCTGGGTGAAGAGGTTAGTCTCTGATAACCTCCGACCACGATTGATGTATCACGCCGCAATTCGACCCCCGGATACTGAAACGACGGTAGCCGCAGGCTTTCTACGGACTGCCTCGCACTGAGTGCACTTCCTTCGACATCCTGCCTGTGGCGGGAGACGAAGTGCAGGACGAATGTCAGCCTGCGCACGTTGGGTGCCGGTTCTCGATCGACTCGTTATGAAACAGCCAAACGACCATACCGCTTTTTTCGAATATAGACTGCGTTCCAAGTTGCTAGTATTTCACTTGACAAAGCTCAACGCTTTTGCTATAGAATAAGAGGGGAGTCACCCCTTAGCTCAACCGGAAACCAGGAGGTCACAGAATGGAGGACGTCCAGAAGCAAATAACCCAGCTAGGCCAGGAGATCGGGAAGCGCACCGCGAGGGTAAGCGAGATAGTAGGTCGACTCGGGATCTCGGCTCCATCGAGGGGACGCGTCAAGCGTAAGCATATTACTGATGACGAAGATGCTGAATTGAAGAGACTCCGCAAAGAAATCGCTGAGTTCGAGAAGAAATATACTGAGCTAAGGGCTCAGCTGCCCTAACCAGGGTCGAGTGGAAGGACAAAGACGGCAATGTCCGGCAGCAGAGCGTCCCGAAGTTTTCGGCCTCTCCCCTCCATGTCGCTGGTTAGGCCTGTAGCCCGAGGCTTCCTTCGAACTTCTCTCTCAGGACGAGTTAGCCTGCGCGCATTCAGTGTCGATCCTCGATCGACTTCTTATAGAAGAGCCAAACGACCATCCTGACTTTTTCGAATATAGATTACGTCCCGATTTGTCGATGTTTAACTTGACAACGAAGTGCGTTTTTATTATAGATCAAAAGCCAAATGGCGGCGTAGCTCAGCTGGTTAGAGCAGAGGAATCATAATCCTCGTGTCCGGGGTTCGAGTCCCTGCGCCGCTATTTTTTGTCTGTATTTCAGTCAGACCGAAGAATTGATACGTTCCCGCACTATTTGCCGGAATTCTTGAGAAATAAACGACGTTTGTGGGCTGAGCAGGCTTGAGATTTCTGCAGTCTCTCCTTACCGTGCTCAACCGCAAACTACTATAGCGGCAGAAGAGATGAGGAGAGAGAGAACTAAGAGCGCTTTTCTGGAGGGGCAAATCCTGTGAAACAAGCATCCCAACAAGAATTCCTGAAGAATCGAAAAGATCTTCAGAAAGTCGCCCTTGCACCGGCACAAAACCTAAGTGTACCCGGGAAACCCAACCACCGGAAGAGACTCATCAGAAGAATCTGGAACAAGTTTGGCGGACTCTTAGCGGAACTGAGCACAATCCTCAAGATCGACCCTGCGGTGGCTGTGGCGATATTATGCGTAGAATCGACGGGAAGGGGTTTTGCCGGTGACGGTCAGACGACCCGTCCGGGGAGAATGATCATCCGTTTTGAGAATCATATATTCTGGAAATACTGGGGAAAGTCCCATCAGTCAGACTTCCTCACTCATTTCAAGTTCAACCGACGCAGACCGTGGCGGGGGCACCAGTTTCGAAAAACCCTGAAAGCCAAATGGGTCACCTTTCACCGGAAAGGGCAGGCGGGCGAATGGAAGGCCTTTGAATTCGCCCGCTCAAAGCACCAGCGCTTCTCCACGTATTCCATCAGCATGGGAATGCCCCAGATAATGGGATTCAACCATCAGAGGATCGGATATGAATCCGTGAAAAAGATGTTCGACTCCTTTTCCAGGAACGAAAAGAATCAGATCATGGGGTTGTTCGATTTCTTCAACTGCGCCAATTCGAAGATGACACAGGCCTTGCGGCGTAAGAACTTCTTGACCTTTGCCAGACTCTACAACGGCCCGGCTAAAGCGGCAGTTTATGCCGACCGAATAAAAACATACTGTCAGGAATTCAAGGAGTTGACCCAAAAAAATGTTGACAAGTACGCGAGCCAACGTATATTAGCTTAGAGATAAGTAAGCGGGAATAGCTCAGTTGGTAGAGCATCACCTTGCCAAGGTGAATGTC